>JALYLJ010000122.1 GCA_030774295.1 Thermoproteota archaeon | reverse complement strand
ACGAAACGTTCCTCTGGATGTGTATTACTCAAATGCATATTATGCGTTGCCATCATATCCCATTAATGAAAAACAGTGGGAAGGTGCCGACCTGATCTTTGACATTGACATCAAAGACCTGAATCTTCCCTGTTTTCATGATCATACTTTTTACATTTGCAATGTATGCGGTTTTGTTAATTCAGAACAAAAACTATGCATTAATTGTAATAGGGGTAAAAATAATGACACTTCTATTCCATGTAAGAAATGTCTTTTGGCTATAAGGAAAGAAGCAATAAAGTTACTTGATTTCTTACGTTACGATCTTGGAGTGAAGGAAAGGTACATAGAGATTTTTTTTTCTGGAAATGCAGGATTTCACTTCCATGTAAACGATCCTAATATGAGAAACTTAGATTCTAACTCGAGATCTAATGTTACGGATTATATTATTGGAAATGGATTCATGTCCGAAAGCATTGGTGTCCGCAGATTTCGAAATGGTTTTACCATAAAGTTACCAAAAAGTGGTATAACAACAGGTTGGAGAAAAAAGATAGCATCTGCATTAGGAATAAATCAAAAATCAGAATTAAAACTCAAACATATAGTTGAGATGAACGGCGGATATGAAGGTTTTAGAAATGAACTCAACAAGATTGCTAAAAAGAATGGAGTACCTATTGACGCTCAAGTTACCAATGATATACATCGTGTATTTAGATTACCCGGTAGCATTAACGGCAAAAGCGGTCTGATTAAAGCGAAATGTAATGATTTAGAATCATTTAACCCCACAAATGATGCGTGCTTATTGAGCGACTCGGAAGTTGAGATTAACTTAAAAACTAAGCTGAAACTTAATCTCAAAAACACCAATTTTAAACTAGAAAGTACAATTGAAAAAGTTCCATCTTATGTCGCAGTATATCTTATTTGTAAGGGTTTGGCCACAATTTCTAAAAGCCAATAACAGAGTAAAAATGTTTATGGAATAGAGTATTGCCCGTATTATTTACCGTGTAAAAATTTTTGTCATCAATTCAAGTATGATTATTATAGGTTCATATTTGTTAATAATCTAGAATTTGGCTGTACTTGTTGTTGACAATGGTTCTCCGTTTGTCAAGGATATTACTTTGTGTTTGGATAAAATAGGTCAGGATTATGTTTTAAAGCAATATTACGAAGATTTCAAGGTTTCAAACTTTGAAAAAGTGATACTGTCCGGTCGCCAAAAGTACAAAAAGGAAATCAATTCTGTCAATTCAAAAATTATTAAAACTTGCTTTGCTAATGAAACTCCCATACTGGGCATATGCTATGGCGCAGAAATAATTGCGCTTACATTTGGCGGCTCAATACATAAAACCGACCAGGTCCAGGGGCTTAACAGAATTAAGATTACACTCCCTAACATACTATTAAAAGAAACACATTGCAATGTTTACGAAAGCCATTCATATGCCATATCACATTTGCCTGAAAATTTTATTTGTATTGCAAGTTCTAATTCTGCAAAACACGAAATCTTTTGTCACAGTTCCAAAAGGATCTTTGGCACACAGTTTCATCCAGAAAAAAGCGGGTATTGCGGAACTGAACTGATTCGTAATTTTGTAAGTCTGTGACAAGAATTTTATTTTACTTTGCTTTTATCCTAGATATTGAAACTAGATAATGAACATACTCTTATACTTCCACTGGTGGAAAACAAGACGGATCATGTTTGTCTTCCCCTGGCCATCAATGTAATATTGAATTATTGGGGTGAATATGATTTTGAGCAAGAAGCCGAACAGAGATCTAAAAAATACAACGACATCAAAGGTTCCATTTTTATTGAGGGAATCGAAATCGCTGAGAACCATGGATTTTTAACTCACATCTTTAAGAACGATCTACTCGGATTAAAGAAAAAAATAGATCAGGGTATTCCCTCGATAGTTATTATGCCCGGCTTGAAGGAAACTATTCAACATGCAACGGTGGTAACTGGGTACGATCCTAATGAGAACAGAATCATCACCTACGTTCCAGAGCCTGACACAGTTGGGTCAATACCCGAAAAAAAATTCCTTGAACTTTGGGAACAAGACGGTTCTATCTCAATTACCATTATTCCAAAAGATATGAAAGAAATTAACAACAACGATAATTCTGCCGCAAATACGGATCTTTCGTACAGGTGGTGCTTTGAGGCGGAAAGGTTACTACTAAGTGGCAATCAGAATAAAGCTGTAGAGAAAATAAAGAGGGCAATTGAACTTAACGGAAGTAATGAATTTGCATTGGATATGCTAGGATCAATCTACAACGAATTGAAATCCGATGAGGCAAAGGACTATTTTGAAGCGTCCATCAAATTGAACTCAAAATTTTATTTGACATATCGCGGAATAGGAAATTATTACCTTAGAAAAGAACAATATGGCCAAGCCGAAAAATATTACTCAACAGCGATTTCTATCAATCCAACAAGATTTGGATCTATTTATAAGAACAGAGGAATTGCGAGATTGAAATTAAATGATAACAATGGTGCAAAATCGGATCTAATTTCTTATCTGGATAAGTGTCCACAAGCTCATGATAAAAACAATATTGAATTGGCCATAAAAGAACTTTCGTCCTAGTTGTGATAATTTAAGTAGTACAAGTTACTGCAATGGGTAATTAATTATTCTCCTAGACGCTGGATTGTAGTATATAATATGACAAATTGCATCCCTTAACTATAGTCTAGAGAAATGATCTGATAATTTCTAGTGCATTCTTAATGCCATCATGATTATCTGTGAGCTTTTTTAACTTCTCTACATTTTGCATGTAGGATTTATCATCAAGTATTTTATGGATAGCTTGAGCAATTTGTTCTGCATTTGTTTTAGAAGGTTCAAGCCTTATTCCAATTTTCATTCTTTCAACTTTTTCGGAATTACCCAATTGCTCCCCATGGTTTTGAATAGGAATTGTAACCATGGGTTTTCCATGTTCTATTGCAAGCGATATTGCTGCATGACCACCTCTAATTACTATTAAATCACTTAATGCAAAGATTTCATCCCGTACAGGACACCATTCATAATACCAGCCCGTAGAGGAAAGCTTTCTCGGCACAGTACTGCCATTTGGTCTGCCTTCAGATATAATATACTGTATGTCTTTTCTAAAGTACTTTGATGCCGCTATGATAGTTGATATCAAATTTAGACGGGTTTCATATGGCCCGCTGATGTGGATAAAAATTATTGGTTTACTCCTTTCCAGATTAAGTGAGTGCAAGACATTATTCATTGCCTGATGGTCACCATTCCATTTTGCTGTTGTAAATCCAATGTAACGTATTTTTTTCTTTACCGATTCCAAATTCCAAATATTATGTTCGGCTATGGTATAAGGTGGAGGAAGATCGGGGATAAGTAATTTTTCAGACAAACTCCACAAAGTTCCAAAAAATTCCCCATTTAGCTTTTCAAAAATTCTTGCCAATTTGAATTCTCTGATCCTCGGAGATAGTAAGAGCTTTATCTGGTTCAAGATAACTATTGAAGGTATACCCAAAGTTTTTGACGATAATATAGGCGATAACCGGGAATCGGAGATCACTAAATTTGGATTGAATGAAGAAATGTTTCTAGTTTCTTGAGCAATTTGCCTTGTAAAATTTGTAAACCATAATGGTATGTTGGAAATACTATTTTTTACTGAAAATCCACCGTTACTCCAAGCAAATTCTATAGGAGGCACTTCGACACACTCGTATCCTTGGTTACTGATATACGATACTGCCTCACCGTAGGAAGAAAATCTTATAGTAACGTAATCGTTCTTAAGATATTCAGAAATAGAGAGGAGCCTACTGGCATGACCTAGACCAACACCATATGGAGTTAAATAGGCCCTTGCCATGATTTGAAATATCCGTACTTTATTATATACTGAACAGATTCGTGAATACACTTTATGGTTGTAAAGATCTGAACCAATTTTCTATCCTGCAGAAAGACAACTTTGTCGTTACTGAATGACATCTTCATTTAGGTTTCTATGAAGTTTTCAGCATATATCTCACTATTTGGTAATTTTTCTCGGAATATATATGAACGAAATGTGTACAAGTTTGAATCGGATAATAACCAAGCATCAGATGGCGCACCTGCTTTATAGGACAAATTTGTAAGATATTGCCTAACATTCCAGTTCTGTTCAACTGGAACTTGCGGTAAGAAGAGGCCAGAACCGTATCTGCTTTCTAGCATGAGTCCATCTCTTCCAATTACAATTTTGTTAAGAGATAGATTAGTATCGTCGACTCGAATTAGAAATGGTTTTGTTAGAACAGAAACTTCGAAAATTACCTCTTCAAGTTCTTTTTCACTGACGGCAATGAAACGCGGATCTTGAGTTGCAGCATTTATTGCAGCATCAATCACAGAATCATAAATATTCTTTGATGGAAGTACGTAGCCTATACAACCTCGTAGATTTTTTTCATTATTCTCTTTATTAAGATGATATATAGTAACAAAAACTCCGGACTTTTTGTTACTATTATTGGCAGAAATAACTAACTTCCTGTTTTTAACAAATGACTCGACACAGGTTCGTGCTAACCTCACTAGTTCTTTGCCTTCTTGGACGGTTACTTCGTCTGCATCCATAACGATTACACACAAAAATTAAAGATTGAGAAACATAAATTTAATCATGAAGTAATTCGTCGCCGTAAATGAGCTTCATCTCATCGAATGTAAGTTTTCTTCCACTTGACATCTTCTTTAATGCCGCCTCTTTCGCTATGTTCAATAATTCCAGGTTTTCTTTATTCCTTCTTATCCTTTCCTGAGAATTCGCATATTTGAATTCACGTTTATCTCCAGTTCCTCCAGACCTGCTTCTAAAGCTTGACTGCCTCGTGCGCCTATACTCGATTGCATTTAGTTGGGTATTTACCATATCTAGCTTTGCTTCTGCTTCGCGCAGTGCACTTCTAGCTTTTCTTCTGTCTTCATAAAGGCTTTCTCTCAAATTGAGTAATTTATCTAAACTGCCTTTTAATTTGCCTATTTTATCTCCTAGTTCAGACTTTTGTTGAAAAATGGAATTAATCTTAGTCTTTAACTTATCATATTGAATCGAAATTGTTCTGTAATCATCTTCTTTTTTGTGGATCATCTTAAGCGAATGTAGGCGTGTAGCCATTTCTTTTGATCTAGCAACTAGTCTTCTTTCTTCATCTTTCGTAAGTTTCTTCGTTTGAATATCCCTTTCAATTTGATCCAGGTTTTTCGCTAGATTTATCATATCAAATCTTTCCTTTCGTAGTTTGTGACCTGCAGAGTCATTCGCCTTTTCATCAAGATTTTTCATCTTGTTTCGAATTTCCATCAAATTATTTTTTAGTTCTAAAAATCTTGTATATTCAACATCTTTTATCTCATTTACCTTCTTTAATTGGGTTCTTAGCTCTTCAAGATCCATTCTTTGCTTGTCTATTTCTTTTTTTGTAGATTCAATCGTTTGATTAAGCTCTTCTACTTTTTCTTCTCCATTCTTTTGTTCGGCAAGAAGTGTTTTCTTGAATTTTGTCAAGGTATTTAAATTCGAATCAATATACTTGCTTGATTCATCGATACTATTACCATTTCTTTCAATATTTGCAACTACGGATGACTTATTGTCAGCGTCTGTGCTGTGGTCTTTTAACACTTCTATCGTGAATTTTAAAATATTCAAAATATATCTTTTATCATTTCGACGATGGTTATTGAGTTCGTATATATCTTTATATTTGATAAATGAGCAGTACTGTTAATCTATCATGGACGAATTTGAAAAGGATTTTCCAGATTTTGATTGGAAAAATACACCTGCGTACAAACACCCAGGTGGAAAAGATTGCCCTTGTCCAAAACATGAATATATAAGAGAACAAATTAGCGTGGCAAAACATATCTCAGAAAATAAGGAATCTAATCAAAAGCATCGGGCACAAATTACCCTAAAGTTTTGTCCGGATCACTATAAAGTTTATTTTGACGAAGTTATTCCTTCAATGCCGCTAAAATACAGACTGATGACAAAATTTGCGTTAAAAATACATGCGATTCTGATACAGCGGTTGTCCTATATGCAGTCTGATCAGTGCTTTTATTGCAAGTTCGGGTCAGGAGGATTCGACAGAAAAACCGAACTTCCTCCTGTATGAAATTAATTTCTCCGAGCTTTCTAGAGTGTTTTTAATCCAATTCAAACCCATACTAAGCCCAAGACCAAGGATGTTTCTTAATACTATTGACAGATAAGGAATTTGAGATTTGGTTTCTGAGTAATATCCTGCATAGAATGCATCTTCTATAGGTTTGTACTTTACCCTGTCTAAGCCAATTAAACTACCCAAAAATGAACCTATGTCCATACTTTTGGCAAAGATCGAATCTTTTTTCTGTATGAATGCCAGATCAGTACGTAATACCTTTCTTGAAAAAGTTACAAGATAATTCTGAGATTTGTTGTCTATGAATGAATAACCAGATTTGTGGAGTCTACCGGTAATAATTCCGGCAGCAAACGCTAATGAAAAGTCATCGGAGCCTGAAAGTGCTTCATATAGATTCCCACCAGAAATAAATTCTTCAATTAATGAGCTAGTAGAGATCGAAATTAGCTCAGGTGTTGAAATCCCTACCGACTGCAATTTTTCTCTCATTTCAAATCCCTCGTTGAATGTCATCTTGCCACCAATTTCAGGTGGAGCAGAAGGATGTGCAAGAAGAATAGAGAGTACAGAGTACGAAATAACGAGAACGTAATCATGCAAGTTCTTACTTATCTTATTTCGTTTGACAACAACCTTTTTACCGTTCATCTCGGAAATTGATATCTCTCGTTGCCAATTTACGAAATACACTATTTTACAATTAACATTTTAATGAATAAATACATTATTGGCCGCTTTTACTGCAAAGTATTTTATTTCATCAAATCAAAAAACTAGTAAATGGTGGACCGAGTGGGATTCGAACCCACGACCTCAGCAATGCCAATGCCGTATCCTACCGGACTAGACGATCGGCCCATGATTTCGACGCAGACCTACACATTAATATCTTTAGCCTAATTATGTTTTTAGGGTTCAGATTCAAGAAACTATAAGGTTCAGAATTAGAATCTATTTATGTTAGAATCTAAGATAAAGATTCGATAAAAATTATAATTACCTTTGGTATTAAATTAAAGAGGTGGATAATTCCTGGAGACCTCAATTGGTGCTGTAATTAGATACAATCCACCAACTTCAGTCAAAGAACCTGAATTCCTAATTTTGAAGAATAGAAGAGGGTCGTGGGGGTTTCCACAAGGTCACAAAGAACTTGGAGAATCAGAACTTGAAACGTTGGTAAGAGAAGTAAGAGAAGAAACTGGCATAAGATCTCTCGATGTAATGTCATTTATTGGAACGATAAGATATTCTTATATGAAGTTAAATGGGATAAGATCACACAAGGAAGTCAAGTTCTATTTTGCTACAACTCCTACTAGAGATATAGTGATTTCATATGAACATGCCTCTTACAAGTGGGTTTCGTTTCTTAACGCACTTAATTTCTTGGCACATAGACAGTTAAAATCAATCTTGATAAAAGGTCATCGCACTGGATTGTATTAAATGATCACTATTGGTAACAGTATAGTAATAGATTTATACCCAAATACGTAATCGAACCTGAGGAATAGAGAAAATGTCAGCTGGTAAACGTGTTGTGTTAACAGCAGACCGGAGTCTTATGACAAATTATAGAGGTAATTTTCTTTATGGTTTTATTGCATGTGGTCCGTATGAACTTGTACCAGAGTTTGTATTTGACAAGTTATTTTGTCCAAGTGTTGAAACTGATAAAAACACGGGTGAAGTCAAGGTTGCCCAATGCGGGCTTAGGCGAATTGAAAGTGCTTTGCTAAAGGAATACCAAAGAGATGATGTTGTAATTGCTCATCCAGAAATGCTAGAAAAGTGTATTGGTCCTAACACAACTGTAGTAGGAATAAATGTTATGGACCCACTGGGTATGGCACCAGTAACTACGACCATGTCGCCTGAGAAATTATCATATGTTGCCATGAAATTCAAGAAAATGTGCGCTTCTGTAATTCAGCTCAAAAAGAAATATGGATTTAAAGTTGTAGTTGGTGGAAATGGTTCTTGGGAACTTGCCAAGCCTGATAGAATGAAAATACATGGCATTGATACGGTCGTTATCGGGGAAGCTGACGAGTTGGCATTAGACCTATTTCATGATCTAGAATCTGGCGATGCCCCTGAATTGCTTCATACATTTGTGAGAAATATTGAAAACATCCCTCCTATCCAGGGTCCTACTGTTAACTCATTGGTAGAGGCAATGAGAGGCTGTGGTAGAGGTTGCGATTTTTGTGACGTAAATAAACGATCGAAAAAAGATATTCCGTTGGAAAGACTCCAAGCTGAGGCCAACATAAATTTGAAGTACGGATTTGATTCTATTTGGCTTCAATCCGATGAAATGTTACTATATGGTTGCGATAATAAGGATTTCATACCAAACGCAGATGCAATTACTGATGTTTGGAAGGGCTTAAAGTCAACAGGTGCAAATTTCATAGGTACTACCCATATGACATTGTCTGCGGTAGCCTCTTCGCCAGATCTAATAAGGAATTTATCTAAAATCAATGACATGGATTCTAGTGGGAGATGGCTGGCTACAAATCTTGGCATAGAAA
>JALYLJ010000121.1 GCA_030774295.1 Thermoproteota archaeon | reverse complement strand
CCTCTAATTTTGCTCCAGTGCAAGAACCAATATAGGCCTTGTTGATTTCAACTGTTTGCAACTCTCTTGCGGCCGCACCATTTTGTGGGGAATACGGTTTTGCCACAAATGGTTCAAGTTTTTCGATTTCGTAAGTATACTCTTCCAAATAATGTGGATCATCTCCCAGGACTGGCTTATACGAATCGGCAGTTCTTTGTTGAATGTATTCGTCGGTAACAGCATCTGGTTCGATTATTCCGTTTTTTGCCCCAGCTTCTGTGGTCATGTTTGTAAGCGTCAGTCTTTCTTCCATACTCATTTCGCTTACCACATTTCCGGCAAATTCCATCGTCTTGTAATTTGCCCCATCAGTTCCAATATCACTTATTATTTTCAGGATTATGTCCTTGGCCATTATGTGTTGAGGTTTTTTACCAATTATTTTAAACAATAAGGTTTCAGGGACCTTTAGCCATATCCGTCCGTGCATCATTGCATAAGCAATGTCAGTGTGTCCTAGACCCACTGCCAATGCTCCGAGAGCACCGGTCGTATTCGTATGCGAATCTCCTCCAACGTAGAATTCCCCAGGCAGTACTAACGCTTCCTCATGTGAAAGCGTATGACAGATTCCATACTGTCCTAAACCGTACTTGAAATGCTTTTTAATCCCAAATTTCTCTGCCCACCTCGTAAGCCTTGAGATGTTTTCTGCAGAAATCCTGTCTGCTGAGGGAACAAAATGATCTTCAGCTATCCATATTTTATCGGCATTCCATACTTTATCAAGTTGTATTCCTTTCTTTGACCACTCTTCAAAAACTTTGATTACTCCAGGACCAGAAACGTCGTGAACCATTAACTTGTCGACATTGGCGAAAACTACATCGCCAGGACTCACTGAATTTCTATTAGAAGCCCGTGCAATAATTTTTTCAGTAATATTCATTCTTTAGAGATCAACCTAAATTCTTCATTGACTTTAATAATTTTTCCTGAACACAAATATTGTGACAGTGTTCTTTATAAGGAAATGGAAATTTTTCCAATAAAAATCCCAAAAAAAGGTGTGGGTTTTGATCTATTTAGAACAATAGTCGATTCAAAATTTGCATTCCAGGAAAATGACATCATAATCATCTCAAGTAAGTTTGTTTCAATGAGCGAGGATTCTCTAGTTGATTTGAAAAGCGTCAATGTAACTACCAGAGCAAAATCCCTTGCCTCAAGATTCAAGATGAACCCAAAAATCACGCAAATTGCTATGCAGCAAGCTGATAACATAGTATCAGGAATTCCTGGGTTCCTGCTTACAATCAAAGATGGGATGATAGCGCCTAACTCAGGAATAGACAAATCAAATTGTCCTGCTGGAAAAATCATACTTTATCCTAAAGATTCATTCAAGTCTGCCAAGTATTTGCGTAAAAAAATATTTAAAAAATTCGGAATAAAAGTTGGAATTGTAATTTCTGATAGCAGGCTAATGCCAACGAGGATAGGCTGTACTGGCATTGCGGTAGGCGTCTCTGGTTTTGAACCGGTTAATGACGAGAGAGGTAAAAGGGACTTGTTTGGGAAGAAACTTAAGGTAACCTTTAAGGCTACCGCAGATTGTCTGGCAACAATGGGGGTTTTTGTTATGGGTGAGAGCAATGAATCCATACCAATAGTAGTCATTAGGGGAGTCAAGTTTCCTCGAACTGAGCGAAAACTTGGTATGAAGGACATGACTGTAAGTCCAAAAGTGGATATCTATCTACGAGGTATGCCATTTCTTTAATTTCTAGAAATAGTTCAATTTTCCATATACTTTTAATACCTTTTCTGAACATCATCTTGTATAGTAGGATGTCAGAATTCCTAACACGTTATCCAAGACGAATAAACTTACTCAAGGGTTTAAGTGAGTTTATTCAACACGAAGAAATACAATTTGATCACCTGAGTCTCATGGTAAAGATAAAGAAAGAAGAATTGATAAAGACATTGTTTGCGGAAGGATTCAAAAAAGTAAAGTTTGAAAACAAGAAACCAACACAAATCGGAAGTGGTTTTTCTAAAAAGCTAAAGTATCCTTGGGAAATGCATCTACGTCTTCTTGATATCCAGCAGGGATTCATAGCCATAAAGGCAGAGGTGGAAATTTCTCGTAGGTATATTCAACATATTGGTTCTGTGCGAGCACCCGTACTCTATGAGATTGAATCTATTCTAAAGGAACATAAAATAGAGTATGACATATGGAATGAAAAATTGAGAGACTACATTACCAATATCGTAGACAATCATCAGATAAAGTTGGAAGGTCCAAAATTGCGCGCTATGCCATGGAGACATATGCTTCTTGCAAGTTCGTCACTGGGAATTATTTACGCATTAAAGTTTCTGCAGCTAATCTGATATAAACTGTAGAAAATTCCTAATTAATAGCGAATCTGTCAAAGAACTAAGAATTAGTAAAGTTATTTTATTTTATTCTATTTCATCTATTCCACTTCGTACAGTTTTAGTTCTTGCGATTGCACGTCTCATTTAGGCTGACTATTCTTTAGTTATCTGCCATGTTGGATGAATTTCATGCCATCCTTTTGGCTTATCAGTTACCCATGCGCCCCAGATATGTACCTTGTCGCCCGACTCGGGCAGTACAACACTGTCTATGTTCTGATCATCAGGAACAACTTCTACTACGAGCAGACCATCAGTTTTTTCATTGTTTTTGTCATTTATGAGGAAGTCATATTTCTCATCTAACTTTAGTAAAAATTTGTAATCCCCATCGTCCATCTTTTTAGTGAGCATTACATCACCTACGGCTTCCTGACATTCTGTTAAAACCTTCAGGTCCTCTTCATTTGAAGCACCAGATAGCACATTTCCATTTCTGCAGTTATCACCGGATATTGACTTGTGTACATCTACAGTTTTTTTATCATCATCATCAACTTTTTTCTGTTCATCATGGGGTATTGGTTGCTGCTCCTCTTCCTCTGATATTGCTTTTTCCATTCGCTCCCTTAATTTCTCTAGTTTATCCTTTAAAATCGTCTCTTTTTTGTCAATGTTTTTGCTTAGCTGATTTACTAAATTATCATCTAGTTCGTCATTTGTCACTTTATTTTTCATGTTTTCAAGTCCAGGATTGCAAAGGGCATTATCACTCAGTAAGTCATCTTTTTCTAGCTGACCTAATCCGGGCTGACATCCGGATGGTGGTCCTCCTTGTCCTTGACCCTGGCCTTGTCCTTGACCCTGGCCTTGTCCTTGACCCTGACCCTGATTTGT
>JALYLJ010000120.1 GCA_030774295.1 Thermoproteota archaeon | reverse complement strand
CCAGTAATCACACCCGGACCTAATGCCTTATAATTTGAGAGACTGATTTTATGCGTAATTTATTAAATCGCGATAAATAATTTGAATTTTAATTATCTATCTTTTTCATATCCAATTAAAGTGATCTAATATATCGTCATATGTATTTAGTATTTTAATTGATGCGATTCATCTAGAGAATCATTTATTTCTGAGTTCTAATTCTGGTAAAGAATACAGAAGTAAAATTAGAAATCGTCCTTAACTGAAGATGTATTTTGGTATTAAACAATCTCGCCAGGCAAATTAGGAATTGGATTAGTTTTATTTTGTAGTAAATCATTCATTGATGTCATATTTGTAGAATTTGAATTGGTTGTTTTGCAAGGATTATCATCTATACAAATAGTTGTGGTGCAATTTCCGTTTTCACAGTTTGAACTAATATTTGCTTGAAATTGGGCAAAAGAGTAGGGAAAAAAAGAAAAATATGATAAAACGAAAAGCACGGAAACAATGCTCATACATGTCCTTGACCCAAAACTATTGAATTCAATTTTCATGATATATAGATACATTATTATCACATTTGACTTTTTTGATCTAATTCTTTAATTCCTTTGTAATAAACAAGATAAGAAATAAAATTAAACTTTGCATTTTTTTTTGGATTAATTTTGGCTAGGGCTAATTTATTTTCATCTTGCAACTAGGTTATGGATGTGGCCCGTATGTGATATTTCTCTGTGCTCGCATTCTGTTCCTTCAGGCGGATTTAACTCATCGGCAGATACGCAGGCAAACATTAAATCCCCCTTCTGAATGGCGCCAATTTCAGGAGTCTTATCAAAAGGGAATGGAACTATAATTGTATTGTCATCGGACTCTTTGAGCAACTTTTGTGCATCTACTGTCTTTGACTGAAGTTCACCTTTAATCATGGTGACCACTTTAAGGTCTTTTACGTCCTTCCTATCAGAAAGCGGAATATGGACTCTGATGGTCGGATTCTTTATTTCCTCACCATCGACAGGTTTGAACGGTCCAGTGGACAAGGTAATCACAGGTCCTGAACCAATATTTACAGTATTTTTTCCATTTGGCTGTTCAATGTTACCCTCTACACAAGAATAAGATCTCATTTGGTCTGTATTAGCACTAAGTGCATAGGCACATACGAAATACTCATCTCTACTACCGACAGTAACTATGTCATTCTTCTGGTTGAATTCAAATAAAGCAGTGGCGGTATTTGAATTTAGATCTTTTCCCGTTAGATATTTTGTTTCATTATCACCATTAGCAGAGACTACAACCTTCAGTTTATCTGGATGATCTAAATTTTTCAGATTTATTTTGGCCTCCACTGAAAATTTTCCTGCTGCAAATACATGATTTGAATTGATGAAGCTCAAAGAGAAAATCATGAAAAATATCGGTATGAAAAGCAGCAAACCTGATACTTTGATTTTGGTGCTATGGTTGGTCATTGCTCCTCTTTCACAAAATTCGAGTATATAATTTAGTTGGTATCCCCATTCAGAACAATGTTCTTTTAATACTTTAAAAGTCAAGAAGCAAAGGAGGTGGCGACCAACGTACTTTTCACTTTATCGTATAGCTCACAACAGGTTCCTGGTTTAGTTGTAAGCATGATATAAATAATATCTTAGCAAGCTGCGGACCTTCGATTGCAATACTTGGTGGGCATTTCTACTAACGAAAATTAATATTAGTCTCTTCATGCTCTGAAATCGAAATCCAAATTTGTATTGTCGTTTGGCGATGGGGAAGTATATTTCTCTCATTATTGCAGTTATCATAATCGTCACTATCACTTTATATTTTTCTCAGACATATGGTCAAAAAATATTCCGAGAGCGACCGTTTAGCTTAAGTCCAGACAATCCACGTGTTTTTGATTCTAGACTTAAAGTTGAACAGGTGGTAGATGGATTAGAGATCCCTACGACTATGGCCTTTCTTGGACCTGACGATTTTCTAGTGCTGGAAAAAGATAAGGGAACCGTAATGCGAGTGTTAAACGGAAAAATTTTAGACGAGCCAATTCTTGACGTCAGTGTTGCGAACTCTGTTGAAAGAGGATTGTGTGGGATTGCAGTTTCTAAAAACGGTCCCAATACGTATGTTTTCCTATACTTTACTGAAATTGATGGAAAAGATGGGGATGATCGAAAGGGAACAGCGCCAATTGGAAATCGCCTCTACAGGTACGAATTTGTTGATAATAAGCTTGTAAATCCCAAACTTCTTTTGAATTTGCCAGCTTACCCCGGACCCAGACATAACGGAGGCGCAATAGAAATCGGCCCTGACCAGAACATATACATTCCAGTCGGAGATGTGGATGGTTCATTTAAGATAGATTTTGAAGCAACACAGACGCAAAACTTTGCCCATGGAAAAGTTGCGGACGGACGCAGTGGAATTTTAAGACTAACGCAAGATGGGAAAATTGTAGACGAAGGCATACTATCAGATTCTATGCCTTTACGATTGTATTATGCATACGGAATAAGAAATAGTTTTGGATTAGATTTCGATCCCATAACAGGATTCTTATGGGACACTGAGAATGGACCGCAAGATGGCGATGAAATAAATCTTGTTGAACCTGGATTCAATAGTGGATGGAATAAAATCTATGGATTTTCTTCATCTCAAAAAGGTTTTGACACAGACGAACTCATAACTTTTGATGGCAGAGGACACTATGAAGAACCCAAGTTAGCTTGGGCCAGGAGCGCAGGTCTGACGGCAATCATATTTTTAGACTCTGACAAATTGGGGAACCAATATAGAAACGATATATT
>JALYLJ010000119.1 GCA_030774295.1 Thermoproteota archaeon | reverse complement strand
TAAAGTACTATTCAAACAAGAACAAGATAAACAAGAAAAGAAAAAAAATGAATTATTAAATTATTCTTTCTATATACGATTTTACCCGGCTAAAATTTGTCTCTCCTATCAAATTGTGAATAGTACTTCGATTTCTAAAAGTCTGCACATCTTCGTAGGATGAAACTAGATAAGGATGCGGACTTTTTGCCGCAATAATTTTGCCTTCACTTGTAATTCCATAATTAAACAATGCAATTAACGAATCACCAGCCATGTGACCGCTTACATCTTTTCCACATACGACTAGATGCATGAGATTCCTATTTGTGATACAGTATTGTATTATTTTATCTATTCCTTTGTTTTCAGAAAGTAATCTGCCAACTATGGCAATATTATCCATGAATTTAGTATCGTTTGAAATTTCGCTCAATAATTTGATACTAGACAAAGTACATATTGCGATTGTACTTCCTCCCCCAAGATAATATTCATGCATGATTGGAATCAAGTACTTACATAACTCTCCAAGATAGTTTTCAATTTTTTCATAAATCAATTTCAGTATCTCTCCATCATGATTTTAATATCAAATTATTATATGTGTTAATGAAAACAAGCATTCCGTCCTGTTGATAATTGCGGTCTTGCTCTTATTATTTTCAGTCGTGTCGATAATCAACGATATGCTGTATTTTTTTCAAACTCGTGTATTTTAGTGTATTCTGTATTCTGTTCGACTGCCAAATAAATCTGCCATCAGAAAATATGCGTGAAACGTGAGCCATACACATGATGCAAGTTTACTGCAAATTAGTTTGTGCAGACTTTGAATTGATAAATTAAGTTTGCTCCCAAACAAGAAGGCATGCCTTTAGCAATACAGATTGTTTTAGACGCATTTCATGATTTTCCTTGTTAAAAAGAACACTCAATTACAAAGGCCCCAACTTTTATAGTAGGTCAAATTTATATAAAATAAGTATTCCAGACATGAAATGTCACTGTGGTGGTTTTACATGGAAAACAAAAACGGTTCAGATCAAGGCCTTGTAATTGTATACACTGGTAATGGAAAAGGAAAGACAACGGCTTCATTAGGAGTAGCCCTGAGAGCCGTAGGGCATGGGTTAAAGGTTTGCATGGTCCAATTCATCAAGGGCGAATGGTATTATGGCGAGCTTAATAGTCTAAAGAAACTCGAACCAAATCTTGAACTAGTAGTTGCAGGAAAAGGATTCGTTGGAATTATTGATGACGATCATAATTTTCAGGAGCACGTACGGGCGGCAAAAACTGCGCTAGATATTGTTGAACAAAAGATATCTCGTGATATTTTTGATATTATTATTTTGGACGAAATAAATTACGCAATTCATCTAGGACTTTTAGATTTAGCAGATGTCGTGAGGATAGTTCGAAATCGCCCAGCGCATCTCTCATTAATTCTTACTGGAAATCATGCCCGTGAAGAAATCATACTGCTGGCAGATCTCGTTACCGAAATGAAAGAGATAAAACATCCATATAAAAAAGGAATCAAGGCCAAAAAAGGAATTGATTTCTAAATAATTGGCGGAATGTTGAACCTAGATTCTAGATATCACAAAATGTACATTATGTCGATTTGACATCCAAATTTTCAATACGGCGGCTTTGTGCGCTTATTCAAACTTGAGTAAAAAAAAGATAGGCTATTGTCAGCTCAAACATGACAATTTTGCACCAGAATCCAAAGTAGACAGGAACAAGGATATTCAACCGAGACCATGTACTCGGGATAATGACCTGACTTTAAATAAGGTCAAGCAAACTTAAAGTATAGTACTCAAGTGCGTATGTTCTAAATGGCCACCGATATCAAACAACTTCCAGAAGCCGGTGATTTGGTAATTGCAACCATAAAGGAGGTCACAGGTCATGGTGCCTACGTATCTTTGGACGAATATCAAGAATTAACCGCATTTCTGCATGTATCTGAAATTGCAACAGGGTGGATAAGGAACATGGAGAGATACGTGAGACCTAAACAAAAGACAGTCCTTAAGGTCATAAGAGTAGACAAATCAAGAGTTGAAGTAGACCTATCTTTAAAACAAGTATCGCGTGAAGAGAGAAAATCCAAACTTATCGAAGTAAAGAAGAGTGAGAAAGCATCTGCATTTATGCATATGATTAAAACCAAAACCGGCATGCCCGATGATAAGATCAAAGACCTTCAGGATGTTATATTACAAAAATTTGACTATCTTTTTGATATGTTTGAAGCTGTTGCCTTTAAGGGAATTGACTCTATAAAATCACTTGACATTTCTGACGAGACAAGAGCAGCGATAGCAGAGGAAAGCAAAAAGATTCAAATTCCTAGCGTTGAGATTCGAGGAGTGATAGAGCTGAACATAAACGAACCACAGGGAGTCGAAACCATAAAGAATGTTCTTTCTTCAGCAGAACTAGATAAGAACAACACTTCCATCGAAATTTCATATATTGCCGCACCTCGCTATCGAATAATTGCAAAAGCAGAAAATTACAAAATTGCTGAAAAAACTCTTAACAACGCTGTTGAGAAAATTTCAAATTCAGTAGGCAAAAAGGTGGGATTATTTAATTTTATTAGAGAAGACACTAAAAAAAATAGGAGGTAGGTTTAGCTATCAAACATCTTTTACGAAAATGTCCTTCTTGCAAAACCTATACGCTTTATGAAAAATGCACTATTTGCAATAATACTACACTCGATCCACATCCTCCAAAGTTTTCCATAGAAGACAAGTACATAAGATATAGAATAGAAGAAAAATACTTGAGTAAAGATTAATCCTGGATTAAAAAAAGTAATTTTATTTTTTTTAGGAAAACATCTCAAGATGTATTGTTACTTGAATTGCTGGTACTAATATTGGAACTCTGGTTATTCAATACACTGCTTGCTGCATCAATGACTTGCTCAAGAGATGAAGACGACGAGTTTCCATTGCTTGCAGAGTCAATCACTTCTTGCAAAGAAGTAGATTGTCCTCCACCGATTGCTTGAATTACTTGGTCAACAGCCTGCGATGTTGCGTCAGAGCTGTTCGTCACGTTCAAAACATAAGGTATTGCATTCTTGGTATTTGAGTCAGTAGCATTTTGGGTTGTAGTTGCATTTGATATAGAATTTGTATTATTATCAGATGTATTTTGTGATATCTGACCATACACAGTAATGTCAGAGTATGTATTTCCCAAATAGCAAATCACAAACAAGGCTGATAGAGAAATAACAGCATATGTAAGATTCCGCTTCCTTTGCATTTTCATGCAGTACTGAACGATTCTCTATATTATATGAATTTCGTAACAATATGAAATTTCCTTGAGAATATACAAAACTCCAAATCGGTTGAAATATCCAAAGTTTCAGAATTATTCCCAGATCTTTTCTCCAAATGTTATTTTTTTATTAAGAAATTGCCTACTGATGCTATACACACAGCCAAAATTAATGATGTGGCATATTGCATATGCGAATATTCTACAAAAACAAATACTAGCGATAGCTGGATTATTAGACCTTGAGTGCAAAGCGCAAAAAATGAAAGGTACTGTCTCAGGACACGTCTAGAAGAAAAGTCTCTGTCTTCAAAAGTCCAAACCTTATTCGATAGAAAATTAGAGCTAATTGAAAGTACAATACCGAATACAGTTGCCTGAATATACCAGAGATTTGAAACTACATTTGAAAGAAGAAAAGATACAATATAATTGAGAGCAAGTCCGCTTGCCCCTACTGTAAAGAATCTTGCTGTCTTTGATAAGAATGGTATTGACTTGTGCTTCTCTTGTTCTTTGATGACACCGTAATTGTCATATCTCGCTCTTGAATTCTTACTGTGGCAGTACAGGCTCCAAACAGCATGAAAGTAATTCATAATTTGATTGAGCTCTAATTTCTTTACTCTATAGACAAACTTCTGCTGAAATGGTATCTCTCTGACAATAATACCCTCAATATTTGTGCTTTTGGATTTAACTAGTATCTCAAGCAATATCTGATTGCTCCTGCCATCTATCTCTATATTTTTAACAACTTACCTAGGAAGAGCAAAGCAGCCTGATAAGGGATCCTTTACTTTAGTTATATTCAAAACATGTCTAGCAATGGTTCTTGCCGCCTTGCTAATCAAACGGCGCACCAACGGTAATTTTTGCATCGATGCACCCTTAGTATAACGAGATGCGACTATGATGGAATTAGGGTTCTTTATTATTTCATTAATTATTTCAATGCTAATTTTTTTAGGATAAGGAAAATCTGCATCAATAACAAGTATAAACTGCCCACTTGATGGTTCTATCCCCTTTAAAATAGCAGAAATGAAGCCGCCGTCTACCTTGAGGCCATTAAAATTTTGATTAAATTTGCTATTTTGAGTTTAAAAATTCTAAACTTCTTTCCCAACTATTTCAATCAATATTTTTCCTACAAAGCTTTATGCTACTGTTATCTAAGAGACATAATCTTAAGGAATTAAAGTACATGCAAATGAAAAAGGTATTGAAAATATCATCCGATATCATCTATAAAGGAACGTTCAAAATCTAAGCTTTCGAAATAAAATTAGTTCAATTCTATTCCGTAAAGTCATATAATTGTAGATGGGAGTAAAATGTATAGATGCTTGTATATTAATTAAAATAAAAAAATAAGGTTTGTGGTTTTTAGTCGAGCTGAATAACTTTGTTCCTTATTGAGGATTGCATCCGCCACTTGGCTGACTAACGAAGCAGTTGTTCTTGATTAGTTCGTTTCCGTTAATGTTGAGTGGCAAGCCGTCAGCATTGTTTATGTCGACATCATTTTTTAGTACGTTGTTATACAGTATCGTATTCTTTGTACTTTGTGCATCTAGGAATATTCCATTTCTGCTTCCACCAATTGAATTGGCATCTACTTGTGATTTGTCAGTATTGACTAAGGTCACACCCGCAAGATCGTTACCGGTCATCATGTTGGCATGTACCTGAGCTCCTATGGATGAGTGAGACGCTACGCCGATTGTATTCGGTCCAATAAAGTTCTGTTCTACAGTACTTCCTATCGAACCCGTCATGAAGACAGCTATCTTGTTTCCTTCAAAGGTGACTCTGTGGATATTAGTATTTTCAGAACCAGTTATCAAAACTCCTGCTTGGAAATTACGAATAGCGCCAGAACCCTCTATAACTACACTATTTGAATGAGGTACTGCTATTCCTACTTTGGAACTGTTGTCTCCTGGTCCGCTGATTGAGTATCCATTCAAATTAATGGTTGTGTTATCTCCTCCAACAATTAATCCGTCACCCGCACAGACAAGATTTGCGGTTAATGTGATGTTGCCATGAACTACTTGACCGCATGCTGGACTTGATAATGGTAAGCCTTGTGCTAATGCTACTTGCATTGAACTCTGTATATTTGCTCCACTGATAGTCGCTAGTGCTACCAATATTGTTGCTAAGATGTATGACATTGTTTGTTGCATCCATAATAGGGCTACATAATTAACTATTTAAGTCGAACTCATCTTTCTTTTGTAACTAAGTTGCAGTATAAGTAGTTCTTCTACTAGAGGCAAAAAATATTAAATTCTTTCATAATACTATACTTTTCCCAATTCTCTCAAACATTTTCTTGTTCCATAAAACTCTTCAAAATTCAATAAATTGAATCATGAGAGCGCAAAACCAGAGTCCATATTATCATATTCGGCAATGAATCTTACATTGAGATTGAATTTGATAATAAAGAGAATTAGTCGTCAACAAGAAATATATTCAATTTTTATCTCAAACATAACGTGAAACTGGCTATCGTTGGTGCAGGAGTTGCAGGATCCTATCTAGGTAACCGTCTGCAGGGAGATGGGCACCAAGTAGAAATCTTTGAGGCTTCAAAAAAGGAATCACATTGGCCAGTGTGCGCATGGGGTGCAT
>JALYLJ010000118.1 GCA_030774295.1 Thermoproteota archaeon | reverse complement strand
CAGTTGCTGAATCTAGCAATATATTATCTGTAAAGAGTAACAATAACGATAACAACGATCTAACCAATGCAGCTCAATCTAACCAAGAAAATATCTCAAATACCGATGCTGAAGCTACAGATGTTGACACAGATGCTGAGGCCACAAATATATTACCTGTAAAAAGCAACAATACCGATAGTACTCCTCAACAAACCAATGAAGATACAGATAATGAGGCTAACAATATATTACCAGTTGAGAATAACAAAAGCAACAGCGGTACTTATAAAATTCTCCCATTATATTCAGAATCAAATGAAAAATCAACAAAGTCGGCTTCTTCCGAAGGTTCTGACGGAACAAACGTAGGTAGCACTGGTACCGTTGAGTCAGAAGATGCCTCTAATTCAAAAACAATTGACACTAGCGACACTGGTACTTCTACTACCCTAGGCACACAACAAGAAGGTCAAACAGAAACAAATACCTCCCCTATCAGTGGATCAGAAATTTCTGAAGGCACAGACCAATCAGGAGTTGATAGTAATACTAACACCTATTTTACATATGAACCTGACCTAGGAGAAAATCAAGGATCAAGCAATAATCATGACCACACAATCGGCACTCCGGAATCTGATAATTCTATATCAAATATTAATAACGAGGACAATTCGATTTTCGGACTTAAATTCAAACACTTTGAGAAATCAAATGATGATAAGCTGGAACAAAAGATAGAAAAATTAAAGGATAAAATTGCCGATCGCGTGCATTTGTTCGATCTGATTGGATAAGTTAGAATTTTATTTTCGTAAATTTTTAAATTCAAAAATAAATTGCTTGCTATTGCTCCGCTCAAACCGTTCAACAGGCATCGAAAATTTTAACTAAAAAATAAAATTTGTGACAACTTTGATCAAGTCTTGTGTTAAGTTCACAACGATTGGTACCTTACTAATAAGATACGTTGATAATAATCAAAGGGGATCACCTGTTTTACTTATTCATGGTTTAGGAGGTTCCTTAGAAAGTTGGACTAACAATATTGAATCTTTTTCAACTAGATACAGAGTAATAGCTTTGGATCTTCCCGGCTTTGGGTTGAGTGATAAACCCAGGATTGATTATACTATTGATTTCTACGTAAATTTTATAAAAAAATTCATTAAAAAATTAAAAATAACACGCCCTTTTTTAATTGGTTCTTCCTTAGGTGGCCACATAGTTATTGAGTTAGCCATTAGAAATCCGAAATTAGTTGACAAAGTAGTTTTAATTAGTCCTGCTGGTTCACTCCCAAAATCGTTTAAAGGTACTTCAGCATTGAAAAGATATGTTAAAATCGTAGGCGCCAAGTCAGCACTTGAGGTAAGAGAAATACTATCCTCCATCGATAATTCTATGGTTACCCACACTTATGCTGAAGCGCTATACAAAAGAATATCGTTACCAGGTGCAAAGTACGCATTTATTTCCGCACTAAAAGGCAGTGCAAAAGCTGCAAGATACAATAGTAAACTTGAGAAAATTAACACAAAGATATTACTAATTTGGGGTAAAAATGATAGAATAATACCGGTAAAATTTATCCGCACATTCTTGGAACATGGTGATTCAAGAATTATCATATTTGAAAACTGTGGCCACAGACCTCATGTAGAGAAACCCAAACTCTTTAATAAAGCAGTAAAGGATTTCTTAATGGATTAAAATCGATTGAATTTATACAACAATGTTTCATAAGATTAAATGATCCTTCCTCTATGTGAATTTATGAGAAAAAAGAAAAGTATTCAATTAGTTAAAAAATGATATTGTCATTTTTAAGTGATGATAGACTGACAATACTTATAAAAATTAAATTAGATAAGATTGTGTGAATTATTATTTAATAATATTATTCTCCGTATCGATTTTCCTATCGGCGATTGTTAACTTTAACGTATACGGATTAGAAGTATCAAAGATAAATTACATTAATGGATATATGGACATTGGTTTCATTCCCATCAAGAGTAAGATTTTACCACAATATGACAGTTCTAATCCGCAAACAGAATACAAAGCTAAAGCACAAACATTGGCGGTTGCAGAAAATAATGACAAGTCTAATGCAACAAATGTAGTTGCTTCTACCGCAGGTGTAAAAATATTGTCGCCGGGTAGTGGAAAGCAAATTCCTGTCGGAAATCTTACCATTTTTGGTATTTCGACAGATAACGAAAAATTCGATTGTACTGTTACGGTAGATTGGAATAATCAAAAACCATTCCAAGAAGCCAAGGCTACTGGACCTTACGGGGAAGATGATTATTCATCATGGACATACACATATTCTGATTCATATCACACAATAGAAAAGGGTCTGAATGATTTGACGTCAAAGCTCGAATGTCTAGAAAATTCCAAAGTAACCACAAAATGGCACAGTATCAATGTATCAGGCGTAGTTACCAATGACTCAAATCTATCATCGAACCTGGTGTTTCATGACCCACTTGGAATTCTCCCACAAATAAATACCATATCCGCCAAACCTTCAGCAGATATGTCTGTTATATCTACTAATGAAACGACACTAGCACCTTCGAAACTTTTTGCAAACATGGAACTATCCAAGGAGGTATTAGTTCCTGGAGAAATTCAAAACTTTACTATAAAGATTTCAGATTCAAATTCACAGCAGGTCGCAGCAGCGAATATTGGTGTTAAAATCATGCAAGGTACGAAAATATTAAACGAATATAATGGTACTTCAGATACATCTGGTATGTATACCCAGTCATTGAATTTGAATTCAGATATTCCATCAGGTAAGTACGACGTACTGGTTTCTGCATCAGCTAATGGCCATGAACCTGCTTCACTAGCAGGGAGTTTCCAAATTCAAAGACAGTTGTTAGTTGAAGCAAGTTTATTAAAGCACCTCGTTATGCCTGGCGACCAACAAGCCATTGACGTAAAGGTTGTAGACGCCAATACTAAAGAACTAGTGTCAGGGGCAAACGTAATGGCACAAATTGGAGAAAAAAATGAATACAACGGAACTTCAGACATATCAGGTGCATATTCTCGTACATGGAACATCACTTCTGATACTCCGTCTGGTAACTACGATGTACTTGTTTCTGCATCAGCCAATGGCTATGTACCGGCCTCACTTACAGGAAGTTTTCAAGTTCAAAGGCAGTTGTTAGTTGAAGCCAGCCTTTCAAAAGATCCCGTAATACCCGGAGAAGAACAGGATATTAACGTAAAGGTCTTAGACGCCAATACTAAAGATGCAGTATCAGGTGCAAATGTGATGGGGAAGATTGGAGGAAAGAAGTTTTCGGCTACAACCGATGATCTTGGAGCTGTATCTTATTCATGGCATACTCCTCCTACAAGCGGTGGGAATAGCTATCAAGTAGTTCTTGATGTTTCATCTAATGGTTATCCTAAGGAAATGAAAACAGTGTCTTTCAAAATGGACAAACCACAAAACCTTTTGGAACCACCAATTAGCAATTACCAAAATAATGTTGTCAAAGTTAAGGACAGTAACAACGAATTGAATAACAATTTGGAGTCTACGGGTGGTTCTCCACAATGCACGAATCTTATTTCTAGTATTGGCTGTGATATTGATGGTAATGATAAAGTTGCTGCCACTCCTGTTACCGATGATAAAGTTGCTGCTACTCCTGTTACCGATGATAATCCTCCAGCCAATACTGATGCTGAAAATCTTCCATCTAGAGACGTTCAAGATGAAAAAAGTGGTTATGATTTCCTAGCATCGGCAACCAATTGAGGCAATCTTTAGAATAGAATTTCATATACACATAGCTCATCTTTAGTATAAACAAGGAATGCTTGATACAAAGCTAACATAAATAATGCGAGTTCGAGACTAAGTTACATCCCGCTAACAATAACCAATCAAATTTGATGGGTAATTTGAAATCGGACTGGAGTCAAAGAGGGTAAAATGGAATCTTCTCACACATAATGGATAAGAAATTATTTGTAATTCCGAGTCGAAGGACTCCTGAATTCTAAATTTTAAGGAGATTTAGTAAATCTTTCAATAATATCCTTATGTTGTGGATATATTTCGGTCAGTTCTTTTCTGCTACCTATTTTCCAATCTTTGTAGTCAAAGCCAGGAGAGACGGTGCATCCTACTAGTGAATAGGATTTCTTTTCATTCACGGTTGCTGCAAACCAACAATCTGACTTTACTGTTACTTGGAACTGCTCTCCGGCATCGAATTTTGGACCTAGAACAGATTTTTTCAATTTGCCTTTTGCATTTATTATATAAAGTGTCAAACTACTACCTGAGTAAAAATGCCAAATTTCATCTGACTTCATAATGTGAAATGAGGCAAATTGTTTTCCAGTTAATAGATAATAAATTACTGTGCATGTAGACCTGTGACCAGTAAGTCCAGGTAAATTAACGATCCTATCAGATCTGTATGTGTTGGCATAATATCCACCTTCTGGATGTTTGTCAAGTTTGAGTTTACTTATCCAAAATTTGGCAAGTTTATTCAAGATATGGGATGGGTTAACAGTTCTAACTTAATCCAGTATCTTTAGACTTTTTGACCAAGTCTCTTTTTCACGTTAACCTGTATTAATACAATGAAACTAAAAATGATAATTTGATATCTGGTATCTCATCCACCGATCTCGACTTCTCATCAGTAATGTCCAAAATCACATATGGGGTTTTTAGCTCACCCCAAACTGCAGAATAAAGGGATTAAAATCTAATTTTGTATTCAAGCTTTATTGACCTCACATGATATTTTTCTGAACAATACTCTATCTCATTATTCAGAATCAGGTTTTGACGAATTTATGTATCTGTTTAAATCTCAAATCGTGTCATATTCCTTGATTTAAGGACAAGGAGATTCTTGAAGGAAAATATTATATAACTTAGATGTAGAATATAGACAGTCGATAATGGCAATCCAAATTATATTACTAGCGTTTATTATTACACTCTCTGCCACTTTAACGCAAGTCACTCTTGCAGATGCAGGCGATCAAAGTAATTCAACTGGTAGCGGAGTATCTGATAAAAACAAAGATGTATTTGCGTTATTACAACTTGAAAAAGACGTATCAATACACGAAGGTTCCTTGAAAGAGTTACATTCTGGTAGCAAGAGCCCATTCGATTTGTTGGGAGAAGTAAAAGATGAAGGAAAATTCATGCCAGAATCTGGGAGTTTTCTACCTGAATACGATGATACCAAAAAAGATAACAATTGATGAAAATATTTTTTCTTACCAGAAACATTACATCAAATATCAGTATTTTATGTCATTTATGTTGTCTAGTGAAATTGTCTATACCTCGTTGCATCTAGTAGTATTTTTTCTTCCATATTTGAGACCCAGCACACCACAAATAATGTCCCATTTAGTTCAACTGGATCCTATAATTGTCTCGCCTCTAGTTTTTTTAAAAATATCTTTGTTACAGTAATTTTTAATAGAAGCGGAAATCAGAAAACATTTATTAAATCAACATAAATCAAAGTCGTAATTATCTTGTCAATTAATAAATTTAGAAATATGGGCTATATTATAGGTTTTGTAGCAATATTACTCGTTTTTTCATCAAATTTGATAATAAATCAAAATCATTTATTGGCCAACTCTCTACTAAACAAGGGTTCTTTTGAACAATTAGATAGATATGAGAAAATACCTATCAAGGATAAAGAGCGAGACGTTGGAATATCGAGCATTACTTCCAATCCCAATCTTGAGGAACTGAAAAACAACCTGTGCAAAAGTAATGTTTTCGACAATCTAGGAATTCCTCTGTGTAAACCTTTAGAAAATAAGGAAGAAACATCTACCAATGATAATAATGATGGTAATGATGATACCAGCAAGAAAGAAGAAAAGAAACTCTTAGAACAACAACAAGAACAACAGCATCAAGAAGAAGAAGACAAGGCTAATGAGCAAAACAATAACAATGATAATAATGATGGTAATGTAGACAAGAGCCTTGGAATTGCAGGATTAAACTTGAATATTGAAAATAAAGGAGCCGGCTTGAACAAGAAAATAGACAAATTGAAGGATAAGATATTCGGAGAAGATAATCAGTACTTGTCGGAACAACAAGTAGGAAAGAAAGTTAATGATAAAAACAGCAAAAACGAAAACAATGATGGCGAGAACCTTGGCATTTCTGGATTAGATCTGAAATTTCAGAAAATTGAAGCTAACTTGGAAAAGAAAATTGAAAAATTAAAAGATAAAATTGAAAATGACAAGGACAACCAACGCCTGATAGATCATAGACAAGAGAACGAGGCTAAAGACGATAATAGTGATACCAAAGAAGGAAATGGTGAAACTTATGACGGCTATCGTTTCAATGGAGATAATGATAATGGTAAAAATAATGGTAATGACGATAATAACTTTAATTTTGCTGCAGCAGGTGATTTTGGATGCTCAACAAATACACAAAACACTGTATCCAATATGGAGCGCAAAGAACCCGAATTAGTCCTAGCCTTGGGAGATCTCTCATATCATAGTACTGCAGACTGTTGGTTTGATGCGGTGTCTCCTCTCAAGGGCAAAATGATGATTACCTTGGGATATCATGATATCAAAGATGGAGCCGCAAAAATGAATCAGTATGTTAAGACCTTCGAATTGAATAAACCATACTATTCCTATGATTACAAACACGTTCATTTCCTTGTCATGGCTTCATTTTCTGACTATAAAGAAGGCTCCGAGCAATACAACTTTATCAAACAAGATCTTGAAAAGGCATCTCAAAATGAAGATACTAATTGGATAATTGTAAGTACCTATAAACCACTTTATTCATCACCCTCAGAACATCCGGCAGATAATTCTTTAAGGGATGCTTATAATCCACTTTTCGAAAAATATGGCGTTGATCTAGTATTAAACGGACATAACCACAATTATCAGAGAACATATCCATTGACATATAATCCCAATGAAAGTGCAAAGCCAATAACGACTAGTGGACTTAGTACAGGATACAACAGAGGTAATGAT
>JALYLJ010000117.1 GCA_030774295.1 Thermoproteota archaeon | reverse complement strand
CATATATGGGAACAGCTTTCATAAAAATCTCTTTCACCTAAGTTAATCTTGGATATTGTGCATTTCCTTTAGATCATCTTTGAATTGAGATAATTCCATCGGAATCTCAGTTTTTATAGGATCTCTTAGTGAATATCGCTTACCATCTTCATTTATAGATTCTCTTTTTTTAGTCCAAATTAGTGAATTAAAATCGATAATAGCTTTGGTATATTTGCGCATATCTTCATAGTCATTATTCTCAATAGGTAACCTCTTTAAATGAATACTTTCTTTATAGTATATCGTAGTCCATAATTTTTCCGTGATAAATGGACATATGGGAGCTAAAAGTAACAATATAACTGAAAAACACTTATGGAGAGCGTATAATGCTGAATTTCTACTATTCGGATCTTTATCATTATATGCACGTGACTTTACCAATTCAAGGTAATGAGATGCGAATATATTCCAAGTGAATTCTCTTATGTGTGAAGCAGGAATGAAGAAATTATATTCTCTATAACCCTTTATACATTCAGTTACTAAATTTGATAATTCCGCTAGGATCCATTTATCCGAAGGTAATAAATCGGATTCATATGAAGGAATGAATTCAAAGGAAGACACAAATCTTCCTATATTCCATAGTTTGGTCAAAAATTTCTGTGCTTCTACTATCTTTTGCTCCGAGCATCTAAAGTCCTGGCCATGGTTTGCTTCCGTTGCAGACCAAAATCTAAAAGTATCCGCTCCATGCTTAGTTATTATCGGAAAAGGATCAATTACATTGCCCTTACTCTTACTCATCTTTTCTCCATACTCATCAACTCCATATCCCATAATCCATACTTCACTCCAAGCAAGATTCTCTGTTAATTGATAACATCGTAACATTGTGTAGTAAAGCCATGTTCTCACAATGTCTTTAGCCTGTGGTCTTATTTGTGTCGGAAATGTTTTTACAAAAAAATCATCATCCCTGTTATATTTTGTTATAAATAAAGGTGATATGCTGGAATCCATCCAAGTATCAAAAGTCCTATCATCTCCAGTAAATTTGTCGAATCCACATTTAATACATTTATCAACGGGCGCTTTATCTTTCCACGGTCTATAATATTTTCCAGGTTCAGGCAATATCGGTTCCTTACAATTGTCACAATACCAAATTGGAATTTCGGTTCCGTAAAATCTCCTCCTAGATATGGGCCAATCTATAGCAACAGAATCTAACCAATTGAATAATATTTGCCTGTGCGCCTCCGGATAAAACTTCAGAGAAGATGAAAATTCTCTAAGTTTAGGAAGGAATTCAAGTTGTTTTATGTAATAATCTTGCATTGGTACTATTTCTACTGGAGATTTACTTCTTTCGCACATTGGTATTCTATGAAGGATTGTTTCTTCCTTTTCGACGTAATCGTTATTTTTCAAATCTTCAATAATTTGTTTTCTGGCATTATCTATAGTCAAGTTAGCATAATTGGCTCCATTTTCACTAATCCTTCCGTATTGGTTAACTGAGACAATTTCCTTTAATCCCAACTCTCTAAATACTTGTACATCATTAAGATCTCCGTAGCTGCAAACCATTACGGCTCCCGATCCAAAATCTGATTTCGCAGAATGATGCGGTAAAATCTTTACTTCTCTATTAAATATTGGAAGGATAACATCATTATTATGTAAATTCTCATATCTAGTATCGTTAGGGTTTACTATAATGCACTGGCATGCAAAAATTAATTCAGGTCTAGTTGTAGCAACAATAAGATAACCGTTTTCATTTTTTAACTTAAACTTCAAATATACAAGAGTTGTTTTTTTTTCTTCATAAGTTATTTCTGCATCGGCGATTGTAGTTCCGCAACTCGGACAATAATTGTTGGGTCTATTGGAGGAATAAACAAGTCCCTTTTTCCATAGATAAATGAATGTACTTTGAGTTAATGCACGATATTCAATTGAATCCGTCCTGTAATACTCTTCAAAATTTGCACTCAGACCGATACTTTTCATAATTTGGATCATTTCTTTTTCAAGATCATCAAGTGATATTTTACAAAGATTAAGGAATTCTTCCCTGTCGGTCTGTCGCATCCGGATCTTGTGTTTTTTTTCTGTGTAAATCTCTACAGGAAGTCCATTTCTGTCTATGCCTATTGGAAAAAATACATTCTTTCCGAGCATTCTAGCTGTACGCGCTATCATGTCTATTTGTGCATAATGTGCAGCAGCCCCTATATGCCATGGTCGTCCTGATGGATAAGGAGGAGGAGTGTCAATAACAAAATTATTCTTATCAGATACCTTGAATTCATAGATTCTTTCTTCATTCCATTTTTTAGATATTACATTTTCAATATTCGAATTCCATATTTTTTCGTCAATTTTTTGTTGCATGTTTAGGTTAGAACTAATCCACTAGTAGGGTTCTATTAAAGTTCATGCTTCAAAAAGATTGGTTAGAAATTAATGCGAACTTGCATTCAAAAAAAAGGAATTAGTAGTATCAAAGAAAAAAATTTCTTTTCATTTTATTTTCGCGAGAATGTGGGCGCCCTTATTTACACCCTCATAAATATAAACGCCCAGCGCCTCTATATTTGGGGGCATTTTTGAAGACAACAATTTTATTATTATCGATGAAAGATTTTCGACCGTCGCTTCTCCAGGCATAAGAAAGGTTGTATCCTTGGGAAGCTGTAAATTAAAAAATCCACGAGGACCATCAAACGAGATGTAGTAATGTATGCTATCTTCTTTGTAAACGTATTCCTTGTTGATAAAAAACTTGTGATCCAGTATTGAAAGGGTGTCTTTGATAATCTTTTTTGCTTCACTAAAATCAATGACTAGGTTATTTACCATTTTTCCGATTATCTCTACCATTACAGTGGAAGTGTGTCCATGTAGAATTGAACATTTTTCAACTAGAGGCAAAATATGAGCATAGTCAAATGCCAATGATGAATCCTCCAAAAAAATAGATCCTATCTGGTCTTTCTCAGAATCAATAAATGATATAGTTTCAAAATCGTCTGATTTGACACCAAATTTTGATTTACCGATAGCTATGATATCAAGATCGGGATTATTCTTTTTTATTTCATTGAATTTATCTAGATCTTTCTCGGAGTCTAAAATCTCAATGAATTTGTTTTCAACCTTAAAATCAACTGGTACTTCTCTACCATTTGATAGTTTTATCAAAAAGTTGTATTGATAGTCTTTCTCTAAAAATGAAAGTAATTTTGAGAAGGATAACTCCGTCTTACTCCTCAGCAAATTTCCCTTTTTATCAATATATTTGAGGTCTTCATCCAGAATTATTTTCTTCATTAATTTTATTTCAAAGAACCCAGATATATACGAGTTGCTTTTTCGTCAAATTCTACTCTGAACAGTTCCGGTAAGTATCGTATGATTTCTGCATGAAATCGCCAGAAGAATTAACATGGGAAATATATGTACTTTAGCAACCATTGGTATTTTATTCAATATCAAAATATAAAAAGTTTTAACCTATTGTTACCAAATCTCAGCCATTATCGAGATAGTTACTAATTTTGATATTAGCCTGAATTTAAGAAGAATAGAGTACTATTCTTAGGACATAGGTAATTATTGAAAAAAACTATAAAAAATTTGATAAAAGGAAAGTAATTAGAAACTTCCATATCTATAGTTTGTAGTTACAAACTTAACTCTTAAAACGTGTGGAGCCTAGACTTGGTGCATCATAATGACAAGACATAAATGAATTTATTCTTAGTCATATTGCATTGTACAATTCCGACCTGATAGATGCGTTATTTGCGACAGTAGCAGAAAATCTAGGAGTGATTAATAAAATTGGCATCGCCTTTTCGGGAGGGATAGATAGTACATTACTAGCGATGATCTGCAAAAATATGAATATCGATACCACTTTACTCACTGTCGGTTTTCCTGGCTCTAAAGATATAGAACACTCAAAATCAGTTTCGTACAAGATTAAGATGAATCACAAGATTTTGGAGATTGAAAAAAATGATTTTACTAAATTTTCAATGCGAATAAGGAATGAAATAACTTGCAAAAATCTATCTCATATTGAAAACTGTATTGCCTTCAGTTACATAGCTCAATTGGCACAGAGTTGTGCTCTGGATGTAGTACTTACAGCTAACGGGTTTGACGAACTGTTTTGTGGATATAATAATTTTCGATTCATTTTTGATCAAGGATATGATACTGTTAACAGGACTATTGAATCAAAGATTCTAAATGAATTGGAGCTTACAAATGAAATAAGACAAGTCGTACAAAAATATAATATCCGTATTTTACAACCATTTCTTTCAAAAGAATTTATTTCAATCGCAATGAAATTTCCAATTCATAATAAAATAGTAAGCTATGATGACTTTTTGAGAAAACATATCATAAGAAAGATTGCGTTATCTTTTGATTTACCTCCAGAAGTAATAATTAGAAGAAAAAAAGCATTTCAGTATGGCTCGCTAATCCATAGATATTATAAAAAATTAGACTAGTGCAATTTGTAATTTCGACTTATTACTTTGGCTTTTTTTATGACGTTGTCTATTATTTTAGTCGAGGCTGCAAGATGATTATTGGGATCAAATATCTTCCTTAATTCATTCATGTTTAAATTTGATCCAATAGATGGGTCCTGCATTATTGCTTCTTTAAAATTCTTATCATCGGCAAGAGTTTGAAAAGCCACCCGCTGTATGTTATCATATGCCTTCATTCTAGGAATGCCTTTCTTAACTAATGCTTCAAGAATAAATTCTGCATAAATTCTTCCCTTTGTCTTATTGATATTATCTAGAATTTTTTGCCTGTTTACGGTTAAGCCTTCAATTACCTTTATCATACTGTTCATCATTTCGTCCAAAAGTATGACCCCCATCGGAATAGTGAATCTTTCATTCGCAGAATTTGATAGGTCTCTTTCATGCCATAGTGAAACATTTTCTTGAGCAACATTCGAAAAGGAACGAAGTATTCTTGCAAGTGATGATACCCTTTCACTCTTAATGGGGTTCCTCTTGACTGGAACTGCACTACTTCCCAACTGACCTTTCTTAAAGGGTTCCTCAACTTCACCTATTTCAGTTCTCTGTAAATTTCTTATTTCTATCGCGATTTTATCCAAGGTACATCCTATTAACGAAATAATAAATTGAACTTCAGCTAATCTCTCTCTCGGTATTACTTGTGTTGCAGCTTCTACAGAATAAAGTCCGAGTGACTTGGCAACATCCTTTTGAATCGCCAATGCCCTCAATCCCATTAATGATCCTGTTCCAACCACACCCAAGGTTTTACATAATAGAAATCTCTTTTTTCCTTCTTCGATTCTTTCAATATGGATTGAAAGTTCATTTGCCAATACTGCAAATTTTAATCCAAAAGATATTATACTTGCATGCTGTCCATGGGTTCTTCCTACTGATGGTAACGTCGAGTATCTTTTTGCTTTATTCAGCATTAACGAAATCAATTTTAAAATTTTCGGCTCAATTATCTCAAATGCATCTTTTAATTGCATTGAAGTGGATGTATCTACGACGTCGTTACTGGTCAATCCGTAATGTATCCAAGGTCTTGTTGAAGGGGAGCAATATTGGCTTATTGCTTGTAATATGGAAGCTGTATCATGTTCGCTAATTGACTCAAGTTCCTTAATTTTGTTGATTGTGATTTTGTTTGATCTTGCTATTAGAGAAATTTCTCTTGAGGCATTTTTAGGAATAAGATTCAGTTTACCCTGAGATGATGCAACTTGTGCTTCAAAATCAAGTTGATATCGAAGTCGGTGTTCTTCCTCGAAAATATTTCTTATTTCATTGCTTCCGTATCTTCCAGAATCAATTGGTAAAATTGGCATTAATTTAGGAGTTAATAAACGCAAAATAAATATTATTACTTTTGTTATAAAATCCAAATAATATTTAGCAAGTATATAGTTTCAATAAAATTATAAGCTAAATTAAAATATTTTATTCTTATCTTAGAATAATATTTATAGTGGAATACTTTACAATGCGATAATGAATCGTAGTTTAGTACTAACAAGCTTACTAGCAGTTACTTTCCTGCTTGCAAGCAGTATTGCTTTGGTTCCATATTTTTCATCCAATGTGGTACGTGCACAGCAAGATCAAAAACAAGGACAAGATCAAAAACAAGGACAGGTCAAACACGTAACTTTGATTGCATCAGAAAAACAAGTTCAAGTTGCTCCTGATAACGCTTTACATCCAGGAGGTATCATGTACAATGCAATGGTATTCAATGGTACTATACCCGGACCAGTTATATCAATAGACCAGGGCGACACATTAAACATCACATTAAAGAATGAAGGAAAGACTATTCATAGTATGGACTTTCATGCTGGATTTGGTCCAGATAAAGCAAATTCTGGCAGTGTGAAAGCAGGTGAATCAAAGTCATGGACACTCAAAGGAGAATTCCCAGGTGTATTCTTCTACCACTGTAGTGGTGACGGCCTCGTCGGAATATGGGAACACATTGCCAACGGAATGTATGGTGGCATAGTTGTTCATCCAACAACTGAAGAAAAAGCAAAAGAATTCTATCTAGTATTCAGTGAACTTTACAACAACGCTGACAAGGGAGTATTTAATGGTACAAATGGAACAACAGGATCATTTGATGTTGGCAAGCTATTATCAGATAATCCAGACTTGGTACTGACAAACGGTATGGCTCACAAATATGTTCCAGAAATAGGTCAGGTAAGTAAACTACCACTTAACAAGGAAGCAGAAGTATTCAAAGTAAAACCCGGTGAATTGACTCGTTGGTATATAGTTAATGCAGGACCCAACGACGGTGTATCATTCCACTTTATCAGCGGAATGATTAGTGTAAGAGATGGTACCAATCAAGCAAACAACGCACTTGGAACACAGGACATGAATGACGAAACATGGTGGATTCCTCCAGGTTCAGGTTCAGTAATTGAATCAACATTCCCAGACCAAGGTGTCTACGTAGGTGTTGACCACTCAATGAAGGATGTCGTAAAGGGTGGTGCATTTGCAGTAGTAGCCATGGAAAACTCGACAGCAACTGAACATCCAGAAGGAACATGTGTCGCACCCGCAGGCAGTGAATCTGTAGTCTGTGAA
>JALYLJ010000116.1 GCA_030774295.1 Thermoproteota archaeon | reverse complement strand
GTAGTACTTGTACTAGGTTCAATTATCTATATTGTTGGAGTTATATGGTCTATATTAGCTGACAGAGCTGGATACCCCCATTTAAAAAGCACATTCAGAATTCTACAGGCGTTTCTATCGGCGTGGACAGAAAATAAGCATGAGAAAATGGAAGATATATTCGACTCGAGATCCAACACAGATAAAATAAAAACTATGATGATTAAATTTGAGAGGGATCAAGATAAAAGCGTATTTGTTGTCTTGCCTGATGTACATCCGGGGCCATTTAATCCGATAGGAGGAAGTGATTTGCCGCACAAGATGTTTAAATTCTTTGAAAACAACGCAATAGTTCTACACAGTGTTTCTGACCATTCTAAGAATATACCTACAAGCGGGGAAGTCAACAAATATCTTGAATCGCTAAAAAATTCCGTTGTTAAAAATACTGGCAAGGAGTGTTCCTTGCCTTTACAAACAAAATCAAATGATTTTACTTTAACCAGCATTAATTTTAAAACCGTCGTGATCATGATCGTTTCAAAAGATGGAGGTATGGAAGATCTCCCGTATTCAATTCGCGAAATAATTGAACGATATGCAACTGAAGTAGGATACTCTAGCATCATGGTCGTTGATGCACATAATGGATTAGGAAAGAAGATATCATCGGAAGAAGAAGAGGTCATCTGTAATCTCGCTCTAACATCCTTAAATAAACTTAAGGAGCACAAATATCACTCGTACAATCTTGGATATGCTAACTCTATGAATTCAAGTGCCAAATTTATTGAACTTGGCGGAGCCGGTATTGGTGTTATTAATTTTCAAATCGACAATCATAATTACCTTATCGGTTGGTCAGACTCGAATAATCTTGTAAATGGACTGCGAGAAAAAATTCTGGATGAATTAAACAATCAGGGTTTGAATATGTTAGAAGTTTGCTCGTCAGACACACATTCTAGCTCTGGAAAAAGGACACGCCAAGGATATTATGCTCTAGGTAATGTTACTACTGACAAAGATATTGTTTGTGCCTTTAAAGAAATCTCTCAGAAGGCAATATCCAATACAACATCGACATCTTCGAGCTCCTCATATTTGGAAGGCTATTCGGAAATAAAATTAATGGGTAGCGACCAATTTGATAATTATGCTAAGGCTTTGAATAAGTCAATGAATATAACAAAAGCCTCACTTGGCATCACTGTAGCGCTATTCATAATGATGTTATACATTTCTTAAATTAATCCAAGGAATGGAATGCTACTTTTTATTCATTCGTTCTCTTTTTTTGATAACACTATGATGCAAGTTTTTTCTATATTCTTCAACATATGTTGATATATTTTTTGAACTTAGTGCCAAGATTTGACACGCCAAGATTGCCGCGTTTATAGAACCGTTTATTGCAACACAGGCCACGGGAATTCCCGTTGGCATCTGAACAATGGAAAGTAGAGAATCAATTCCCTTTAAATTATGACTCTCTATAGGAACACCTATTACAGGCAAGGTAGTCAGTGATGCGATCATGCCTGGCAAATGTGCAGATCCTCCAGCTCCTGCAATTATTACCCTTAAGCCGCGTTTTTTTGCACTTTTCGCGTACTCGAACATTAGCTCGGGTGTCCTGTGAGCTGAGACTATCTGCATTTCATATGGAACATGATTCTTGTCTAAAAATTCTGATGCCTGGTTCATTACCTGCAGGTCAGAATCGCTTCCCATAATGATGCCAACAAGTGGCTTATTTTTCTTGTTTATTTCCACTTCGCTTTCCAATTGTTAACAACTTCTTTACTCTTCTAGCTCTAGATAACGCTTCCTCTATCCTTTCTGCGGTGACCGTAAAATGACCCAATTTTCTCTGGGGTTTTGTAATCCTTTTACCATAAAAATGTAGTTTAAGACCAGGAACGGACAAAGCCTTTTCGATACCTTTAAACAAATACTCTCCAGAGTAACCAGGAATCCCCAAAATATTCATCATGACAACAGGACATAGCAATCTGGGTTCTACTAGGGGCAGTCCAAGTATGGCTCTAATGTGTAGTTCAAATTGAGAAACGCTACATGCTTCAATTGAATAATGACCAGAGTTATGAGGCCTGGGGGCTATTTCGTTAATCGTTATCTTATTGTCTTTCAGAAACATTTCGATACCAAATATACCAACACCTCTTAGTGACTTTACTACTTTTTCAGCTATCAACTTTGCATTAGATTCTACCCCTCTATTTTCTCCTGATGGGACTATAGTCGTATCCAAAATACCGTTTGTGTGAATGTTTTGTACTACAGGAAACGACACGATTTGTCCACGAGTATTGCGAGCAACCATCACGGAAATCTCTTTTGTAAAATGAATGTATTTTTCTATCATGCATCGTCTTCCTTCAAAATACTTGATTCCTCTTTCAACGTCACTGGCAGATCTGACTAAAAAATTTCCTCTTCCATCATAGGAATCCTCGCAGGCCTTCAATACTGATGGATAACCAAATTCCTTACAGATTTTTTTTACTTGTTCTACTGAAGTGACTTCTTCAAATACTGGAACCGGTATACCTTTTGCTTTTAAAAATTTCTTTTGCCGAAGTTTGTTTTGAATTGTATTCAATACACCAGAAGCTGGATGAATCGAATGCCCTCTAGATTCAAGATCTCTTAAAACTGAAGAGTTTGCAAGCTCAATTTCATAAGTTAATACGTCAACTTTTTCGGCTAGCTCCAAAATAGATTTTTCATTTTTGAAATCACTTACGATCATTTGATCAGCAAGGGTTGATGCAGGACAGTTCATATCAGGATCCAAATACGCAAGCTTCATCGACATTCTTTTTGCCTCGATTCCAATCATCTTTCCAAGTTGCCCTCCGCCTATGATTCCTAACGTAATACCGTTAGGGGAAAATCCATACTTGTAAATGGAAAGGGGGTCCTTCATCCTTAGAATACAAATTTATTACAAATTTAAAGTATCTATATTTCATTAAACTTTAAAAGTTTATAGATATATTGTTTATGATATGAGTCTCAAAGGAAAAGTTGCAATTGTAACAGGAGCTGGTGGCGGAGTGGGAAGATCCACGACTGAACGGCTACTTAAAGAAGGTTGCAAGGTGACTCTCGTAGGTAGAAGTCGTTCAAAATTGACAAAGGTTATTTCAGATAATGATAATAGTAGTAATTTACTTGCGGTAAGTGCAGATATTACTAAAGAAGCAGAAGTACTGAATGTAATTGAGCAAACTATATCTTCGTTTGACACTGTGGATATTCTTGTAAATAATGCTGGCGTCCTCAATGACCCAATTCCGTTTCACCAAATGAGTGAGGATCAATGGGACAATCTTATATCTACAAATCTGATCGGGACTTTTCAGATGACCAAGGCAGTCCTGCCAATAATAATGGATAAAAAAAATGGAAACATAGTGAATATTTCATCATTGCTGGGTATACGCGCTATTCCAAATGTTCCCTTATCAATATATGGTGCTACCAAAGCTGGTATCATAATGTTTACAAAGAGTATTGCGGTCGAGTATGGTCCATATGGTATTAGATGTAATTGCATTGTGCCATCCACAATAAGAAGTCCCATGATAGAGCCTTATCTACAGGATGAAAAGTCTAAGGAACTATTGGAATCATCGTTTCCTCTAAGGAGGATTGGAAACACTAGCGATATTTCTGGAGCGGTTGTTTATTTATGCTCGGATGATGCAAATTGGATTACAGGAATTACTCTGACTATAGATGGCGGAATTTCTGCAAAATAAATAAACTCAAAAACTTTAATTAATATTCACTTTGGCATCAGGATTTTATCAAAGCAGATTTCCTCTGCTTTATCAATGGGATTATCTTTTCTACTATTATTTCATGAAAATTGTCTGTTCCTGCGTCCAGGGATAATATTATCACAAATGATAATTTTCTATTATCGTCAGTGATGGGGATGGTGGCACGAATAAGTTTGGAGTAATGAGAACTTGCATACTGTATCTTTCCCAATAATACTTCCCACCTAAGTCTTGTAAATTGCCTGGTTGCTGCAGTAATAGCATACTGAGCACGTTCTTCGGAAGATAGTAATGGTTTGATACCCTTGCGGTGACTAATGTGCAATATTACACCGTCTTCATTTGTAATTCCGGCTGATCTAATTGAAGAATCAACTTTGATTATTTCCTGACATAGCGACTTGAATACTGAATTTTTCAATAGCAAAAAATTGACAATCGGTAATTTTAATGTCATGATTTTTAGTCATAATCAATACAAAGCAGTTTCGAGTAACTGTGTACTTGCGGGTTTTCTATTAATAGTGGGAAGATGATCTAATATTTATGAGCCCATCATTCCTGGCATCTTAATGGGAGTTCGATATCCTGCTGTAATATTTATCCCATTGTCTGCAATAATTCTGACAACATTCAAGTTACTTCCTTCCGGAGGCGAGAGTGATATTTTTTCTCCGGGATTGATTGTTTGAATTGTTTCGTTTTTAACTCCATAAAATACTGTCATATTAGTAATTTGCTCTTTTCCTGCGTTTGTTAGTATTATCCTGGTATTTGTGAAAAGTGACTGGTCCTCCCTCATTGCATCGACATCCAGAACATAGTCAGGACGTTGATAGTACTGTATCACGAAATAAATGATAATAGATATCGAAACTACCCCTGCAACGCAAAAGAGAAGATTCAGTTTCTTCAACTAAGATTAATTCAATTTTCAAATATTTAAGCAATTTACTGAACCTATAATCACAATCAGTAGCTAGTCACTATTTGTTCAAATGTGCTGTAAAATTAATTGTAAGGTTAAATCTAAACATCTCCCTTTACTTCAGCTCGAGTCTTGAATACAGGCTTTATTCCTAGTGGTTTGTAATTACCAGTAGAACAAGAAAAGCACAATTCCTTTTCATTAATACCAATAGCCTCTGCCAAAGTAACGGTATCATTGTAAATTACTTTATCCGCCCCAATGCTTTTTGCAATTTCAGATTCGAGTTGGGGATCACCGTCTTGTTGATTCTGGAACGCCAAAAGTTCATCTTGGGACGGGAAATCAATTCCTGCATAGCATGGATATTTTATTGGTGGAAAAGTAACTATGAGTGTAATCTTTGATGCGCCAGCAGACCGTAGAGTCTTTATGATGGATTGTGAACTTGTTCCTCTAACTATGCTATCGTCAATTACTACTACGTTTTTACTTTTGATTACTTCTGGTATTGGAATAATGGCCTTGTTAATTTCAATACGCTCTCCATGATAAGGTTCAATAAAGCTTCTCATCGAACCTTTCTTCCTATATCTATCTTTTAATAAACCCTCTTCGAAATGGATTCCCAGTTCTTCGGCGTACCCTAGGGCCGCAGGTCTGGCCGAATCTGGAACTGGTATGACTACATCCGCATCATGGACGGGATATTTTCTTGCTAGATTATGGCCCATTTTTTTCCTGGCCTCATATACATTTACTCCTTCTATGACAGAACTTGGATGTGCGAAATAAGTAAATTCAAAAGCACAATGTGCATGATACTCACTAGTAGAAAACTGTTGTCTTTCGATTCCCTTTGAGCTTAGTTTCAACAATTCTCCAGGTTGGATATCACCTATAAGTTTACCACCAACGGTATCAATAGCACATGATTCGGATGATATCATATATGTATTCGATTCTCCAATATGACCTAGTACTAGAGGTCTGAATCCACGTGTATCCCGGACAGCATAAACCGAACCATCATCGGTTAGAAGCGTAAAGCAAAAAGAGCCTATCATTTCCTCTTTTAATACCCGAATTGCTTCAACCATGTTATCATTTTTTTCAAGATGCATCATTAATCTTTGTGCGGCTAGTAATGTATCCGTCATAGTTTGTGGAGAAAAAGTGCATCCTCCTACCATGTTTGATAATTCTTCGACGTTGGCTATGGTGCCGTTATGCGCTATGCACAGATCTTTGATTTTTAGAGGCTGTGCATTATCTAAATTACTCTTTCCAAATGTAGAATATCTTACATGACCAATAGCAGCATGAGAATTGAATTTTCTAACGATATTTCTAAAATTTCTTGATGCAGATACCAAGCCCAAATTTTTGTAAGGAGATTTCGATGGTACGGCGAAACCCCACGCCTCTTGTCCCCTGTGCTGTAGAGAACGCAACGAATCAATTACATATGGTACTACATTATGGTGATCCAGAGAAAAAAAACCAACGACTCCACAATTCTCATGAACCATTATCAATCATCTCTTCTTGATCCATTTAATTAAAACTTACTCCAAATAAATTTGTGACTAGGAGCCGTCCATTATTTTACTCATTGTATTGTAGGCTTTATCTAAATCGCTGACCGTTAATTTTATTATTTGTTCACCCGAATCCCGTAAATTCAGTGTCTTAGTTCCATCGACCTTGCCTATTTCAGAAAAGACACATTTTCGAGTTCTTAATATTCTTTTAACTTTATCTGCCTGTTTGGTTCCTATGATAAACCTGGAGTGGCTTTCAGAAAAAAGCAAGTGGTCATGTCGTTTGCAACTACTTGGAATTCGTTTCAAGTCGATGTCTATTCCTAGATTACTGGAAATGGCTAATTCAGCTAGCGCAATTCCGATTCCGCCTTTTGAACAATCATGTGCGAAATTGATCAATCCTTTATGTATCAATCCCAACACGGCCAAACCATTTTTCTTGTCAATTTCCAAGTCTACCTTTGGTACTTTTCCGTACTCTGGGCGAGCCGTTGCATGAAAGTATTCGGAGCCGCCTAATTCATCCTTTGTTTGTCCTATTATTAATAACGTATCTCCCAAATTTGCAACATTGCTAGTAATATGCCTTCGATCTCTGATTAACCCAATACTGCCAATTACAGGTGATGGTTTAATAGGGGAATTCATTGTTTCGTTGTAAAAACTGACCTTTCCTCCTACTACAGGGATGCGCATAAATTTACAAAAGTCTATTATCGCATCAATTGACTTAATGAACGTCCAATATATTTGAGGATTTTCAGGACTGCCAAACTGCAGATGATCTATAATTCCAATTGGATCTGCGCCTGTAGATATAACGTTTCTGCACGCTTCAGACAAACAACCTAATGTTCCGTGATAAGGATCAAGATAACAGTGTTTTGAATTTCCGTCTAATTTAATAGATACAAATTTGTTGTCGTTTACTCTTATGACTGAACCATTTTCTCCAGGCTTTATAACCGTTCTCAGACCTACTTCGTGATCATATTGTTGAAATATCCAATTTTTATTACCAACTGTAGGAATTGACAGTAATCGAAGTAATGTTTTACTATAATCATCCACCTTGTGATGAAGACTCTTCTTATTTGGACTTTTCAGGTATTTTGGTTTCTTTGATTTTCTATTGGCCGGGGGCGCATTAACCATTAAATTGCAAGATATATTGGCAATTGGTTTTCCTCGGTAGAGGATTCTCAGATTATCATTACCATTTACCTTACCAATAATCGAGTATGTTATGCCATACTTGTTGAATATATCTTCAAACTTAGATAATTTTTCTTTGCTTATGATGTACACCATTCTTTCCTGTGACTCTGAAATCATTATCTCGTTTGGCGAAAGATCAGGTATTTTGGTATGAACTGCGGATAACTCAACCTCAATTCCCTTGTCTACTAGGTGGGACAACTCAGAAAGACAACAAGATAATCCTCCTCCTCCGAGATCTTTCATGGCATTAATACACTTGCTATCTGATGCTTCTATGGTAGCCTCAATCAATAATTTCTCCAAAAATGGATCGGGAATTTGAACAGCCGATCTATCCTCTTCGTCATTGAGTAATCTTGAGGCAAAAGACGCTCCTCGTATTCCATCTTTTCCTGTCGGATTACCGGCAAGTATTACGAGGTCATCGTCTTCTGCATGATTGGATATAATCTGATTCTTCTTACCAAGACCAATTGCGGCAACATCTACCAGGCAGTAATCCTTGAAGGAGTTATCAAATTCGATGTCCCCCCCAACCGTAGGAATACCTATGCAATTACCGTAATCAGCAATCCCATTTACAACATTCTTAAACAACCACCTCGACTTTGACGCGTTACTCTCTTCAACTATAGAAGAAAATCGGAGTGCATCTAATAGAGCAATTGGCCTTGTTCCCATAGAAATAATATCCCTTATCACTCCACCGACGCCGGTTGCCGCACCTCCGTATGGCTCAACAGCTGAAGGATGATTATGGCTTTCAATATGAATGGTTATTACGTCTTCATCACCAATATCCAATACACCCGCATCATATCCCGGACCGACTATTACCCTTTTACCGCGTGATGGTAACGATCTTACAAATTTTCTCGAAGACTTGTATGAGCAGTGTTCAGACCATTCGGCATCTATCATGTCAATTTCTAAAAGATTGGGTTTCCTGCCCAATTTTTTTAACAGATGAATTTCTTCTTTTTTTGTTAGCATTCTATATCAACTGAATCAATTCTTTATGTATGGCGTTAAAAAATTTTTTAACGATAGGAATATCAATCCTGCATTACTATTTGTTTTGTTGGGTGAAAGGATTGATTCTGATGCCCGCTCAGGATGAGGCATTAATCCCATAACGTTTCCCCTTTTATTGCAAACGGCTGCAATCATCTCAGTAGATCCATTAGGATTTTGATCTTTATACTTGAAAACAATCTGGTTATTTTGATATAGCTCATTTAGCTTATCATCATCTATTACATATCTGCCCTGTCCATGGGCAATAGGAATTTTGATTTCATCGTTTAACCTAAACAAATTCGTAAATGGGGTATTAACATTTAACACCTCCATTTCTAACCACTTGCAAGAAAATTTTAATTTATCATTTTTAACTAGTGCCCCAGGTAGTAATCCAGCTTCGACTAGTATTTGGAACCCATTGCAAATTCCAAGAATTGGTAATCCTTCGTCAGCTTTTTTCATTATTGCATCGACTATGGGGCTTTTAGCTGCTATGACTCCTGCCCGTAGTCTATCTCCATACGAGAATCCACCAGGTAAAATTAGAGCGTCATAGTCATCTATCGTTTTTTCTGTGTGCCAAACATATTGAGAACTAATTCCGATGACGTCATTTAGGATATGGTGTACATCTCGGTCGCAGTTACTCCCTGGAAAAACAACTATTCCTGCCTTCACTTAGACTCCACCTTAACTGTCAGGAACTAGTAATTTTAATTTATTTGTAATGCTAAGGTCAGTTTGTTAGAATGTGAACAACAATACACACATCTTGTTATTTGCGGACTTAGGTTTTTATTTTGATGAGTATTAAGATTGTCTATTGAACGATAGAGTACAGGATATAATGACAAAGAACGTGATTTCGATAGATGAAGGTATTACAGCTAAGGAAGCTGCGAATATTATGACTGAAAAACGCATAAGCTCTCTTATTGTGGAGAGAGAAAACGTTCCTATAGGTATAATCACTGAGAAGGATTTTGTCAAGAAAATCTGTAACAAGGATCTAGTATCCTCCAAAGTTAAGGTAGGAACAATAATGTCAAAAATACAAACTTATGCAAGTCCTGACACTCCAGTAGAAGTGGCAGTACAAAGGATGGTCAATCACAAAATACGTAGGTTGCCCATACTATCAGATGGAAAAGTTGTTGGTATAGTCTCTGTTACTGATCTGGCAAGACAACTGAGAACAATTCTCCTTGTTGATGGCATCTTGTCAGAGGAAACCTGAGTATAAAAGATATATGAATGACACATAGGCAAAATATAATAATTACAAAGTACCTTTGTTCTGAGTATGAAAAAATTATTTGCCATTTCTTTACTTATTTTCACAATTGCAATTATGCTACAAAATAATTTATTATATGCACAACCATCAGTAAAAGATCCTAATCTTAAAGTAGAGGCTTTCGTAAGTGGAATTGCATCTCCTACCAGTATGTTATTTGTGGATGAAAATAATATTTTGGTCTTGGAAAAAGATGGAAATGTAAGACTGGTTAGCAACGGAATGCTTCAATCACAGCCATTGGTATCTCTGAGTGTTGATAATAAGAATGAACGCGGACTACTAGGGATAGAAAAAATTGGTGAAAATGTATTTTTGTACGCTACTGTAAAGGACGGTCAGCTGATAAACAGAATATACAAATACACATTGGCACCTGGTCCGGAGCTAACAAATGAACAAGAATTTATGGATCTTCCTGCAACCCCGGCCACCAATCATCAAGGAGGAAAATTAGTTGCAAGTAATGATGGGTACCTATATTCAGTAACTGGAGAGTTACAACGCAACGGAAAAGATCAAAATATAGTTAATGGTCCTGATCCTGACTTTAGTGGTGCAATCTTAAAAACTAATGCAAACGACGGTTCTCCGGCACCTAATAATCCCTTCAAGAGTGACAACTCTAATGATCCTATAAATTGGTATCAAGCGTATGGCCTAAGAAACAGCTTTGGACTAGGCATAGATCCTGTTACCGGAACCTTATGGGACACGGAAAACGGAGAAAAAACATTCGATGAAATTAACCTAGTTAGTCCTGGATTCAATAGTGGATGGAAATTAACAATAGGTCCAATATCGGAGAGTGGAATTTCCCAGGATGATTTGGTGAATTTCTCAGACTCAAATTACAAGGATCCTATATTGAGTTTCAGGAATTCTATTGGCATCACTGATATTGAATTCTTGAATTCGGATAAATTGGGTACGGAATATGCAAATAATGCATTTGTAGGTGATATTAGCTACGGTAATCTGTACAGATTCGAGTTAAACGAAGATAGAGTAGATTTCAAATTTAACGATCCGGGACTTGAAGATCGTGTGGTTGATAATAACAAGGAACTTGATTCGGTGATATTTGGCGAGGGCTTTTCAGGAATAACTGATATAAAGACAGGACCCGATGGACTGCTCTACGTGCTATCATTTGAGGATGGAACAATTTACAGAATTAGTAAGTGAAATATCAAAAATTTTGGTGCTTGAAAAGGATTTATGGTGGAGCAACCGCCATTCTTATTTTTTCCATAGAATTAACCGTTATCAATTTGAAAAATTCTTATTTTTTGTCCGGCAATTATGGCATTTAATATCATTCTTCCACTTTCCGATCTCTTGTCTATTTTGATTCTCGATTTCTTTCCAACCTGGTTTGCACAAACAAATTCATCATCAATATACAAATTTACTTTGTTACCAATTGTTTCTTCGTCTAGCTTTACAACAACTCCGTTTCCCGATTCGCTTACTTCAAAGTTTATTTCTTTGCCCAGAGTAGGAGTCTTCATTTCCACATCTATTTTTACACCCAGCATGTCTTCAAGTTCGTTGATGGTTGTGCCTCCTTTTCCAATTATTCTTGGAATTACATCTTTCTGGACCTTAATTC
>JALYLJ010000115.1 GCA_030774295.1 Thermoproteota archaeon | reverse complement strand
TAGCAATATTGATTGTTTGCCATCTTCCAAGGCTTTACAAACTATTGACCATTCTTTGAGCGCTTGCATATTCAACCTAAGCTCTTAATTATGTCAAAGATTTTTTTATGAACGCAGACTATCATTGGCGTGTCTCTCACGATGTATCTGCTTACCTGAGTTTCTCGAAGTTTAATAATCAATTCCTGAAAGTCCATCAAATTGTCCGTCTCAAAAGCTAGCATGAAATCCTGATCCCCTATCCCAAATGAGTAAGAGGTATTCAATCTTATCTGTGGAAATTTCCTACCGACATTAATATGCTCTTCCATCATTTCATTTCTTTTTTCATATGGAAGGAGATACCATTCTCTTGATTTAATGAATGGATAAACAATATTGTATTTCAAAGGCAACTCATCTTCCATAAAACCTGGAGTAGTTTTATTCGAATAAATTGATGGACGTGCTGCAGATAGATATACTTCTGACGCGTCAATGTATTTTCCAAGCACGGTAGTGTAAACTTTTGAAGTTAGTAATTGAATTTTTTCTATAGAATCTGAAATACTCCATAGCATAAAGTCAGATTCCTTTCTCAGACCCACCGTGGAGTAAGTTCTGACTTTCATCTTTGTATTGGCGATATCTATTAACGACGAAAACTCCTTAGCAGCTTCATCCTTTCCGATATCGTTCAGCCACCTCCATTTTGAATCTACTTTGTAAAATGAAAAGTTCAGATATGTCGTGGGGATATTAGTACTATGTTTGTCATCCTTTGTCCCACTTTGATAATCTTTTGATTTATCATTACTCATAATAATACAAAAATATTCTGAATATTTAAATCAAATTTTGTAACACTTGATGTTTCATTAAACTAGAGTGGGACTGAAAAAACAAGTAATAGGAGCTCAGTCGCCCAAAAGCAATTGTAGAAAAGTTAATGGTTTATTTGATTGACGTCTTTAACCATTCTTTCAATATATTTTCTATAGTTTTTGTCTACTTCCTGAGCAGAAATCAATATTTTACTCTTAATTTCCGAGGATTCTAAAAACATTCGTGTATCCTTAGGAATACAATGACCGCCGATTCCGTCCCTCGGTTCAAGAATATTTACATTCCACTTTGTATTTACCGCATCTCTTAATTCTGTAAATGATATGCCATTTGCCTTACAGAACATATACAGATCTTCTGCAAATGCAATCTGCAGGTATCTGTCAGCATTTTCGACAATCTTACTTAATTCTGCGAGTTCTACGGTTGAAACAGAATACATGGGAATTCCAAGACTCTTGTATGATTTATTGCCCCTGTAGTATCCTAAATTCTCCTTTTCCTCTGCGTGCTCTACTCCGTCATAAAATCTAATACCGGTGCGAAGACAACAGTCACAAACACCGCCTATCACACGTAATTGATTGACGCCGTGAACATTTTCCTCTAAGGCGTACCACCTGTGCGGGGCATGAACCACGTGAAAACGATGTTCCAGAATTTCAAACATTTTTCTAGTTGTGCCTCGTGGTACGGTACTTTCGATGGATACAAGCTTTCCATTTGTCGCCTCTTTCGCAATTTTTCTTGTAATAGCCATCAATCCGTCAATTTGTGGCGAAGAAATGTCATCTTCTCTATGAGTGGAGATGCATACTATAAACACATCAATGTCATTAAAATTGTCAATTTTTTTGATGCCATATTGCTTCTCAGCATTATCCATGGCACGCTCATTGTTGTCATATCCGTAAACATCAAACCCTTTCTCCTTGACATATTTTGCAACAGGCAGACCAAGTTGGCCCAATCCTATAACTAAAATTTTTTCAAATGAAATTTCGTCTTTGGCATGATTAATCACCCTTGCAGCCTCCAAAATTTGAAACAAATGTTATGGTATTAATATTTATCTATTGTCATCTGCCTTTACTATACTTATCTTAGCTCTACTCAGAATATTATAAATATGTAATAGAAGAAATTAGCATAATTTTTAACACTTCGAATCTTTTACATTATGAATGAAATTTTTTTGCGTGGAACAAAATTTTAGATTTATTCTTGGTTGAGTGATAATTTTTTTCGCCTTCAGCGGTTATGAGAAATTGAACAATTTATTAATCATCGTTAGGAACTATAGACATGGCAAAAACTTTGTCAAGTCAGACTCTGAAAAAAAATAACAATGCTCCCACTTTCAGCTTGAAGGGAACAGATAACAAATTATATTCACTTGAAGATTTCAAAAGCAAAAGCCTTTTGATAGTTTTTATTTGCAATCACTGTCCTTATGTTAAGGCTCGCATAGGAGATCTGGTAGCTCTACAAGGCAAGTTTCCAGAATCAGAATTACAAATAGTAGGGATAAATAGTAATGATCCGTCATATCAAGACGAGGGTTTTGAAAACATGGTCAAGTTTTCCAAAGAACATAACTTGAATTTTCCATATCTTGTAGATGATTCACAACAAGTTGCAAAGTCTTATGGTGCAGTGTGTACCCCAGATCCATTTTTGTTCGATGAAAGCAGAAGGCTCATTTTTCACGGAAAGATAAACGATGCAATGGAACCTGAGATGACTCCTCAGATTAACGTAATGGAAAATAATATTAGAAAATCATTGAACGGAGAACCAATAGAAAAAGACTTTGACCCATCAATCGGTTGCTCTATTAAATGGAAAACATAGATTGATTAACTAACCATATCTGTATCTTATTCCCTTTTCACCTTTCGGGTGTCTCCATCTAGTTCCAATCGAACATGTCCCACATTCCACACAACCTTCGTGTTGTAGCACTACGTCTTTTTCTTCAAGGCTATAGCATTTTGTAGGACATAACAATATCATTTTTTTCATAAATTCGCTCCTCTTATCATTAACAGTAATATGTGATTCGGTGTCGTCATTGTACTGCAATTTTGCTATCCTTTCGGATAAAGTGGGTATTTCCGGCGTGTATGACGAGGTGACTACTTTGCCAAGTTTGTCTGCCAATTGCATCGGTACTTTAACATAAGTCCTTTCTGATTCTATAATTGGTAAAATCCTTTTATAACCCAATATATTCGCAAGTCGAAGAGCGGTTTCCCTGAATCTCTTATTTTTCATCATGCGAAGACCAAATTCAAATCCCGGATTGGCAGAACCGAAGGAAATATCTTTTACTAAATCGAGAAACAAACTCAAATATCCCTCGTCTATTTTGATCATTTGCCTAGTGTATGGACTCTCGTTAATCATGGACTGATAATAGTTTCCTAGGTAATCTGAATCAAAATTATTATTTTCTATTGATCGTGAAATAGCAATAGCGGCCCTTACTGCATCATCTATACCAACATTGATACCTTCTATTTTTGGACCTATGAAGATACCCCGACCAGCAGCGTCTCCTATGAATAAAACGTTTTTGTAATAGGGTCTTTTCATCACGCATCTTTTGCCATCGGGAATTAATTTAGCACTATATTCAAGCTCAACATAATTATTAACAAACTGCACCCCATATTTTTCAGTTAGATCTTGTTTTATGCTGTCGATTCTTGATTTGATTTCCTCTGTATTATTGAATCTTCCAGATTCTATCAGCCCCCCATTATTTTTGGAAAAATATTTGTACCTCAAGTCGTTGTATGTCTTTATTAGTTTGCTTACGCTGAGCTGAACCTTGAGCTGATCTTCCTTTGAAAGATCGTTATTCTCGCTTCTAGCTGGGACTTCGTCCTTGATATATTCGCTAACCAGCGGATTCTTGATTAATTCGTCAACTAGTTCAGCTGGAGTAACAGGGTTTGATAAAAGCGAATTATAATGGTACACGGCTCCAAGT
>JALYLJ010000114.1 GCA_030774295.1 Thermoproteota archaeon | reverse complement strand
TTTCAAATCTTAGTTGATAGCAGGTAAGATTGAAGTTGCAGCCTAGTATGTTGCATTTTAGAAACTAGTTGATTGCAATCAGGTAGTTAGTAATAAAAAACAGGCAAATAACTTAACGGGTACTTTGCATCTACTTAAACATGCATTATATCAAGCCGCCGAATTTCATTAATACTCGATTTCAAAAATACGAAAGATTTTCGAAAACTTCATAAGCAAATATGACATAAAATAGCAACTTCAAGCGCATAACTTGCGACATGATTGATATTAACTAGCAAAGGAATTTTTTTGAACTTGCTTGTAAACTATTAGAAATTGACCTCGTATTTGATGCTAATTACAATCTTATACCTAACTCACAAAAGTATTGCTGAAATTTTCTGTACAAACTATCCGGCGGAGGTCTACAACTAGACTAAGTGATTCGTCTCTTGCATCTCTATAAGGTACACCGAATACAGTTGAATAAAATTTGAAATTTATTTGAATTAAACTTGAAAACGATTTATAGAACTTTTGAAACAATTTTGAAAATTTGTTTAATAAAATATTTTATCTGTTATAACTTCGAGGGGTAAAATTTAGAGGTCTTCGCCACAAGTAAGTTTTTTAATACAAACACCGTTCTGATAATTATGAGTGTCATTAATAATGAATGGACAAAAGCAGAAACTGTCAAATTTTTTTTATTGGGATTTACACAGGATAAAATCTCCAAGGAGCTTAAGATCAGTATCGGTTCTGTCAACACCATACTAAATGAAGCATTGAGTCACGATAAGACATTGGAACTACAACGTCAAATAGCGATACAAGTTAATAAAAATAAAACGACCGTAAAGCAAATTGCAGCCAATCTGCGATGGAAAAACGCTATCAAGCTTAGGGGATTGGATGATAAGGCGGTAGAAAAAATTTTGGATTTAATGGAGACTATACTTAATAAAAATAATATTCCTCCTGCAACTACCGCCAATTTACTTTATTCGTCAATAGATATTATCATGAAAAACCAGCTCGATCCAGATAGAGTAGAAGAAGAAATTAGAGTGAAGAAAAATGAGCTTGACTCTGTCAAGGAGGAAATAAGGATGGAGAACGCGAAGTTAGAAAAATTAAAGGTTAGAGTAGATGCTCAACTGGAAAAGTCCAAATTAAATGAAAAAACATTGGATATGCTCAACGACTTGTCTACCGGCTTAAATTTGTATGATTTAGAAGTTATTGACTTGTTACAGCTTCCTAGGATCATAGAGGGATTTAAAAAATTAGGCTGGGATACAACAACAATCATAGACAAATACAAAGCGGAACAAGATTTAGAGCTAGGGATTAAAAAACAGCAATCAAAAATGAAGAAACATGAAGCAGTGTTGGAGGACCTTTATCGAAAGCGGACGGAAGAAAAGAGGAAGTGGGGAATATACTATGATGCTTTTCAAATCTTCAACAAACTCGTGGAATCAGGACTAAAGCCCGAAGACATTTTCAAGGCATCATACATTCTTAAAAATAACTTTACACCAGAAACCGTCTCGCAACTTCTTGAAGATATTGAAAAGTATGGTAGCATTGCAGCTGCTACAGTGAAATTAGAAAGGGTTAATATAAATGCAAATGCAGAGCCATCAAACATTATCGATACTTTTCAATAGATACCAATCAAATTTTTTATCAGAATAAATATATCGGAAGACAAAGCTTTTACCATAGTTAGTAATCATATTGCTATTGTACTTACGGGATTTTAAGCACGGCCCTGAATCTCAATTCTCCTTTAACTACTTTGTCATAAGCAGTATTCATGTCGTCCAATGGAAATGATTCAGTCATAACACGAACCTTACCTTTAGCTACATAATCCAGCGCTTCATACAGATATTCTCTATCATTCTGAAGTGATCCTATGATGCGTCCTCTGCCCATAAGTAAATGCCCTGTGACAATCAGAGGCTCATCGGATATTCCCATTAAGACTAGTCTTCCATCTGGTCTCAAACCCTTTAGTGTCTCACCTGTTGCCTTGTAAGAGTTACTTGTCGCTAGAATCACATCTGCCCCACCGGCCTTTTTTAGACCCTTTCCATCTGACACCACAACATCAGCTCCGAGTTTGTATGCTAATTCTTCCTTATCTTTGGAATGAGTAACAGCAATCGTTTCAAAACCGCAAACTTTGGAATATTGAATTGCTAGATGGCCCAAACCTCCGACGCCAACAACTGCTACACGTTCATGGGGCTTGGGTTCAGCAATTCTCAAACCACTATATACTGTATATCCTGCACAAAAAATTGGTGCTGCCTGTTCATACTGCAATCCATCAGGAAGTAGCTGTGTAGCATTTGCATAAGCCACCATATATTCTGCATGACCTCCGGCAATGTTAACACCTGTACCTATCTGTTCTGAACAAAAAAGTGACTTTCCTCTTTGGCACCATTCACATCTGCCGCAAGTATTTTGAACCCATGGAACGCCGACCCTGTCCCCTATCTTCCTAGTTGTTGCATTTTGGCCCAATTCTACTATTTCACCAACGGGTTCATGACCTATCGTATTAGGAAAACTAGCAGGAAGCACACCTTCTGTCATATGTACGTCAGTATAACAGATACCGCTTGCATGCATCTTGATGAGAACCTGATCAGGTCCAGGCTTTGGAATCGGTACATCTTTTAACTGCCACGTGCCATGGACTTCTGGAACTACTGCTGCTTTCATTTTGAATCAAATTCTTTGTAAGGCAGGCCTAAATTATATCTTTTGAGTATGAAATAAAATCAAAATGATACTATTGGATACCCATAAATAAAATAAAGCCCTTTAGATATCAATGCAAAGTAAAATTATGAAATTATCGTTGATAGTATTAGTATTTGTCTTTTCAGCAATAACAATTGGGAGTACGAGCGTCGAGGCAATTTGGCCATTTGATCAAATGTTTTCACCACAATCGCCACCACAAAATAATCAAAGTAACAGCTCAAGCCAGTTATCTGGTTCACCTGCAGGCCAACCTCCGTACTGAAAGTATCAACTTTAGATACTGTTACCGTTTTTGATTCATATTCTTAAATTTAAGTAACAGCTGCTTACAAGTTGGTTATGTATTCTTATGTATTAAATCTGCTAACCCTAAAACGATTTTACAAATAATGCATAGCAAATTAATAATTTTTTGCCTCATAGGAGGTCAATTTTACAATTTGAATTACTCAATCTTCCTCATTGTTACTGTAAAATATCTTGCATAAAATAAATAAATTAACGGCAACTAAAAAGCTTGTTTTCGTATAACTGGATCTACGTTCTATCTAGAAGATGTGTGTTGTTATTGGTAAGCTTTCCATGGTTGTCTGTTACTTCAACAATTTAATTTTGACCGATCATACATACCTATTTATGCTTTTTGGCATTAATACTACTATGAGCAAATCAGGAAAGGCGGGTTCCGTAATAGTAGCAATCATCGCGGCCATAGTAATAATAGCCATACTAATTTTCCTTGTAAATATCCTAGCACCAATTATAGTCGGCATCATAATAATCTTAATAATCGTAGCAGTTGCATATTGGGTTTATCAGAAAATGAGAAGGTCCGCTTAGGTGGAGATAGCATATTGAACTGAAATTATCATAATGCAGTAGTATGATACTGTTATAAATTTTTGTGAGTATACATAGTACATGCACTACATTTTGACGTCGATAATTATTGCAATCATATTCTCGTTCCCAAATATAGGTTTTGCCCAGAATTCAGAAAATACGTCACAATCAGGTGGAGCAGAAGTAAAATTGATTACCCCTATATTGCAAAAGATATCTGATAAAGGAACATATTTAATTGCTATAAAGTCTGGACAATCACCCATTTCAGCAGGATTAAATTTGGAAATTGTATTTTTAAATAAAACGGCCCCATACCTGAATGCTCCCCCTCCTAACGCCGAGTCCAATCTCTCAAGTACTGAATCCAATAAAAGTAGCGGTTTGGTAATACCATCCGTGATAGAAAGAACACTTACTGTAAAAAGTTATGATATAATGATAAATTCAAGTGACGGCAAAGAAATATGGAAGAAGACAAATCAGGTACCTCAAGGAGGAAGAGGACCTCAGACGATAGTGCTAGAGAATTATGACATTGGAAATATAACTATACTTCTAAAGAACATAGTGCCTAGCCCTGAACTTGCTGATACAATGAATGTGCAAAATAAAAGCAACTTTACCCTTTCGCTTCCAGACACTAATCCTCCAACTGACTCTGTAGAATTTAAGACAAAGATCCTTGTTGTCTAAAATGTTAAACGAGTTCTGCAGTACAGTTATGATATTTCAAATCTACTACTAATGCCTTACAAGCTTGCTTTGGAAACAGGTCATCTAACAAACTTTTTTGCTTCCTCTATCTCGGGCTATTCTCGACAAATCCACAATTAATGACTCGGATAGCTATGTCTGATCGGTTTTGAAGCAGAAATTTGTTCTTTTCAGCTATAATCCTTTAATACTATATAGGATTGACAAGTGTGTGAACCCAAGAATAATCTTGATTGGAATTGCCATTGCTATAGTTCTTTCAGGTGGAACAGGCGTTATGGCGGCCAGTAATACTACAGGAGCTGGAAACAACACAGAAATCGGGACAGCTCAGCAACTTGAGCAATTAACAGGCAATAATTCTCTGGCTAACGCTAGCAGCATGACTAGCTTTAATG
>JALYLJ010000113.1 GCA_030774295.1 Thermoproteota archaeon | reverse complement strand
GGATACAACAGAGGTAATGATGGCATCGTTTTTGCTACTGTGGGAACGGGTGGAGAAAACTTCTATTCTTTGGAGGGTAAAAATCCTTATGTTGCTAACCAATTCGCTGGGAAATTCGGATTTTTGGATATAGATGTTAGTAACGGAAATCCTCACGCAAAGTTGACTGGAACTTTCTATGATAATAAGGGCAGTAAAATAGCAGATGAATTTACAATTGAAAAAGAAATAAAAAATAAAAAGAGCGATGTATCTTACAGTTAAGCCGCCTACTACTCAGATCAATGAAATTAATTATTCGAATTCTAATCAACTAGTTAATGCACTAGCGCCGGTATAAATTCACAAACTAAAAAAAATAACTTGAAATGTCCACTATGGGAGTAAGATCCCCAGTGAACTTTCAAGCCAAAAATAGAATTCTATTTCTTCGCCTTATCAAATCTTTCAGAAACGTCTTGCCAGTTTATTACATTCCACCAAGCAGATATGTAGTCTGGTCTTTTGTTCTGGTACTTGAGATAATAAGCATGTTCCCATACATCACATCCCAAAAGTGGTGTCAAGCCCTCAGTTCGCGGACTTGTTTGATTTGGCATTGATTTGTACTCTACTTTCTTGCTTGACGGATTATATACGAGCCATCCCCATCCGCTACCTTGAATCAACACTGTAGTAGAGGAGAATTTCTCTTTAAATGCAGCAAAGCTTCCAAAGGATTCGTTTATTGCAGCTGCAATAGATCCACTCGCTTCACCTCCACCATTTGCTTTCATATTCTGCCAAAATATCCGATGGTTATCAAATCCTCCTCCATTAAAATTGATAGCACTTTTTTGATCTGCCGGTACTTTATCGATGTTAGACAATATTTCAACTATATCCTTATTCTGGATATCAGATGGACATTTATCAAGAGCGGCATTGAGCTTATCAGTATAGGTCTGATGATGTTTTGTATGATGTATTTCCATCGTCCTTGCATCAATATGTGGTTCTAACGCATCGTAACTATATGGTAACGGAGGTAATTCATATTTTCCCATATGTCTATTTTTCTTTGTAATTATTAACTTTTACGTTATGAAAAATATTCATCCCATTTAGAAAATGAAGTAAAAAAATATAATATTTATGAAATAATTTTACACCATGTCAATATTCATGTTATCGATCAAGAATTGTACTATTATTTTTAATAATGATGTTGTTGTATTGACTGTTTGGCTACAATAAAGTTCTAGTCGCTGGCTCCCGCATCAACAGATTTATCATTTGATGTAGATTCTGGAGGAGGCGGTGGTACTGGTTCTTCGTCTGTTTGATTAGTTTCAGCAAGAGATCTACTAAGAGAAGCAAATGAAGTCTCATTCTCAAATGCTGGGGTTTCATCATTAGATTCATCCGATGATGTAACATTAGCTATGGAATTGTTTACTTGTAAACTATTTGATATGGAGGTATTTGACTGGGAAGACGAATTTGTCGCAAACGTTGGCAATACAACCAATGAGAATGCAACTAACAAGATAAAAAAACTCATTCTAACATACATCATAAAGTTATCAATATTCATATGAAACACAATAAATATAAAGTAGACTATTTCCTCCTCTATTTGACTTATATAAGCATAATAAAAGAGCGAAAGTGGTTGTTCTCAAATCCTTCAATAGAATGGTCAAGAATCAACGGAGCATATTATCTAGTGATTTAATTTAGATATTTTTAGATCATTCGCACATAATATAAAATAAAATAATACCTGTTTAACAAAAAAGAAAAATCCAGTTGCAAAGCAATTCTCATACAATGTTCATGATAAGATATCTCAGTATAACCATGGATAGTCTAAAAGGGATGGAGCGAAATAAGGTTACTTGAACGGTAACAACATATTATTATCTGGAATCTCTGCAGCTAAGTTTGGACGTTTGTATTTTAGCATCAGACTTCATCTTTCAATGTTTTCAGCACATTAGAGTTAGGATCAACCGGTTCTATTTGTTCATTTAAATAATCGATAAAGTTTGTAGCAGTCACTATCCCTACTGTTTTGTTTCCGTCTACAACAATAAGATGTCTTACCTTTTTTTGTAACATTAGGTTTGCTGCTATTTCAATAGATGAATTAGGGTTAATTGTTAATAATGGGGATGTCATAAGATGAAGTATCTTGAATTCTTTACTCGAGACATCATGAATGCATACTCCTCTAGTTATATCCCGTTCAGTAACGATACCCATTGATTTACCTTGTTCGTCGACTACAAGCAGTGAACTTACATTCTTGTCTAACATCTTCCTTGCAGCTTCTTTGGCACTTTGCGATGTTTGAATTATCTCTATTTTGGTTGTCATTATATCGCTTACTTGCTTTGACACAGCAGTTTGTAACGTTTGAGTATTATATATTTTAATTCTGCATGTCTCCTACTTTAGCTAGATTCCTGTTTTGGCGAAATCACATAGGAAGATTTGTTTACCGTTTATCTATCACAATTTCGATTCAAATCCAATTGCGATGCTTTTAGGTTGTTAATTTACCTCAAAGGGATCCGAAACGAGTCAAATTATAAAATACAATGTATTTTGTTTGCGTTCTCAGCTCAATATATATGAGTCTTGCAACTTTCTAGTCATAATTCTCAATTTTATTATTGACTGACAATATTTAATAATGATTGATACGTCATTTAGTTAACTTAGTCAATTTGGATAACAGTAATACAAAAGAAACAGATAATTCCAGTTCTGCGGATTCAGATCCGCCTAGTTCAAAAGAAAACAAGTCCTTTTCTAATCTAGTGAATGAAGGATTTGTCGCCGGCCAACGAATAGCGAAGATTTCTGTAATAACACTAGTAGGAATAGGGATTGTAGAACTAATTATGGGTCACATTAGCGGGAGTGTAGTGGCCACAGCCGATGGAGTAGATTCCATGTCCGATGCTATGATATCTCTTATTGTATTGATAGGTCTAAGTGTTGCCCGCAGACCCGCAGATAGGAAGTTCCACTTTGGGTATCATAAGGTAGAAAGCTTTGCTGCACTTATCGCCGCAATGGGAATGATTGCGATAGGAGCATTCATAGCTTATCACTCTTACGAAGGACTCATCAATCCTAAAGAAATCCAGCAGCCTATACCTACTATGATTGTGCTGGGAATTGCCGCAGCCATTTCATTGCATAGGGCTTTTCAGATGCGCAGCATAGCCAACAAGTATAATTTGCTTTCTTTGAAGACTGACGCGAAGAATTCTATCAAAGATGGTTCTGCGTCTGTTTTAGGTTTCTTGAGCGTGCTTATAGCAACACAATTTGGATTTCTACAGGCCGATGCTATAGGAGGGCTGGTAATTGCCGGATTTATATTCTCTGTAGCATATGTTTCAGTAAAACAGTCGTCACTAATACTCGTTGATGCTTGGCAAAATCCAGTGAGTACAGCATATATGAAAAAACTAGTCGAGCAAAAATTCAATGGTGATGTGAATGTAAGGTCTATCAAACTTCGTCAGACAGGTGCGATTTCACGCGCTGAGGTCCATCTCGAAATAGATGGCAGCAAACCACTGAATGAAGTAGAAATGCTGTTACTAAATACAGAGATGGTAGTGAAATCAAG
>JALYLJ010000112.1 GCA_030774295.1 Thermoproteota archaeon | reverse complement strand
CACCTTTATCGTCAACGACTGTTAGTTTGAAGACAAGTTTTGAATCTGCTGCTGATTCAGGAACATCAAAACTTGCAGTTTGCTCGTCTGCCTTCTTTATATCAACTTCTGGACCATCTGTTTGTTCGTTTTAACGAGCAATTCGAGTTGTTCCACATAAAATTTTTCGAATAAATTACTGTTTACTCACTTATTACTTTATCTGTATTCTGATTCTAGTCCATTTAACTATAAGAGTAACTACAAAATTCAAAAAATTACCATTTGTATATACAATTAATGTCTTTACCCCAGTCGATTCTCGTATTGTAACCAGAATTAGAAAAAATATTGATAAGTTATCTAATTCCCAGATAAAGATAAGCTAGGGCCATAACTATATCCACTGACTTGTACTGGTTTTGTGATGCTGAACTCATCTAGTTTAGTGCCACCATTTGCATAATATTGCCTGTGAGTTTATTTTCACTTTTGTTTATAAAGGCCTATTAAGGCAAGCGATTGCAGGTTTCAAGACTTAAATATTTATAATCTATATAAAATACATGGGCTTTCTAGATAAACTTAAGAAGGGTATTTTAGGCACGAAGGAAAAGGCTGACGATGTTAAAGGTGCTGCTGTTAGGGCTGAAAAGAAAGTTGATGATGCAGCAGATAAGACCAAACGAGCAGCAGATAAAACTGACAACGCCGTAGATGACGCTGCAGCCGCTTCGGACGAATTAAAAAAGGATTAGCGCTAAAAAAGCAAGTTCCTAAATCTGGAGATCACTAGTATTAGTGATATTGTTCCTAAGTTATGTAATTAGAAGATAACATTTATGTCAAAATCTACAGATGAAGTTGACGAACGTTTTTTAAATCTAAACTATCCCAATATTTAGTTTAAATAAAAATTTCCTTACACAATGGGTAATTAGATTTTATTTGATTCATGATAAGATTCTATTTGTATTGTTGCATGTGTTATCTTGAAATTTTTTTCAAGTATTGAATTTATCTCTTGCAAAATAACCTGAGATTTACTATTATTCATAATTACTACATGAGCAGACAGCGCATAAATTCCTGATGTTATTGTCCATACGTGAAGATCAAAGACACCTGTTACTCCCTTGACTTTCAATATCGAACTTTTTATTTCCTCATGGCAAAGATGAGACGGTGTACCTTCAATTAAGATATGAATTGCTTTCTTCAAAAGTAACCAAGTTCTAGGAAGGATTAGTGCCACAATACCAATACTAATCAGAGGATCAGCCAGGTATAACCCAGTGGTCTGAATAATGATTCCCGCTGCTATAACGCCTGCAGAACCAATGGTATCGGCAAGCACTTCAAGATATGCGCCATGTACATTTAAGTTCTCTATTTGTTGGGGTTTATGATTGTCAACATTACCATGTGATCCATCATTTACCCTTACATTGGATAATAATCTAACTCCGAGCAAATTTATTCCAAGACCTATTGCAGCCACAATTATGATTGGAAGACCGTTAATTTCTGAAGGATGAAAAAGTCTTTGAATTGCTTCAACTGAAATGAAAATCGATAGAATTGTGAGAAACAGGCTATTTAGAAGCGATGCCAATATTTCAGATCTATAAAATCCATAGGTTCTTATCGGCGTCGCCGGTCTCTGTGAGAATGAAATTGCCAACAGTGCCATGACAAGTCCGGCCACGTCGACTAGCATGTGACCTGCATCTGATATGAGAGCAAGACTTCCTACCTTAAATCCAATAAGAATCTGAACCACAAAGAATGCTGCCGTTAATGAAAGTACTAATTTTAGGGCTTTTTTGTTGTTATTACCTTTAGACAGTATGCTCTCCAATTAAGTTCCACTATCTGAGAGTAATAAGTCAAAATCTTATATAAATTAGACAACTTTGATGTTCTCAAAGTATTCACGAGTTGAAATTAAAAATACAATCGTTTTGTCGCCGAGCCCTCAATCCGTAGTCTTCTATTCCTAAATTTATTTTACGCTCAATTATAATATTTACATGATTCAAGTCTTGTTAATATGTAAAGAAACATATTGGAAGTACAAAATTGGGTTTCAAATCAGAAATTTTGATTTGACTATTGAAACCATCGATCCATCAAAAATTAGAGAAGAGCAGTAGACAAAATTCGAAAAAATATCCCTTGTCGCATTCCTAAGTAAGAGACAGAAAAAATCCCTTGTTACCATAAGCAGGCGTCTTAAAAGAAACAATACAGATTTTTATCAAAATAATAATTTATATTTAACTTTAATTGGTTTCGGACCGCTCGAAAAAACACCATAAAAAAATAAGGAAAAATTCGAGAATTCATTTGAAGAAAACGAAACAAAGCGGTTGCGATAAGACTTGATACAATTATGCCACGTACCATTTATTCAGAAAATAAGATTTTCGGACCGGTACGTCGTATAGGCAATGGCACAGTTATTGCAGTTGGGTACGTGGACAAAAATATATACTGTAATTTGCAAACCAATTGACTTCCTTTCTATTATAAGATAAATATATTAGATCAGTTTTGGTATCCAAATTTAGAAGAAAATTTCCCATTGTTTGGTGTACATTAGGGCTATTACGACCAAGGATAAATTTAAAATTGAAAGTAAAATGGCAAATTTCATTCAAGTCAGAACATGATGATAATAGATGAAACTCAGGTACTAACAAGTTGGCCTGATGATGGTTTCTTCCAATATCGATTTAAAAACTCCGCCTAATGTTGACAGGTGGTGCGATCAGGCAAGTAATGCCATTAATTATCGCCGCGAAGTGCAATTAATTGCCAGAAAATGATTAATTTTCGGGAGAGGGTAATAGTCATATAAAAAAGTTTTGTTGAGTGTATACGTAATATATTTTAGTGAGTAAACACACAAAAATATGAGATGAATCCCAGCAAATTATTATTTGCAAGCATACTAGCGCTAGCTATTTCACTGACAGTTTTGGTTTCTGTATCAATCGTTGAACAGATTCATGCAGCGAAGTTTCAATACAAGGCACAATTAAGTGGTCAAGATGAAGTTCCTGCAGTTGAAACGAGTGCAACAGGAGAGGCTAAGTTTACAATACCTGCAAACGATACTATGAAGTTTAGAGTAAACGTGACAGGAATATCAAACGCTTCAGCGGCTATGATCCATATGGGCAAAGCCGGAGAGAACGGAAAGGTGATTGTAGACCTTTTGAATGCTCCTGAAAGCAAAGATAAAGACACAGCTTATGGCATGATTTTCAGAGGAAACATTTCCGACTCTATTCTGACAGGCCCTATGCAAGGCAAGACTTTAGATGATTTGGCCGCTGCAATGGACTCAGGCGATACATATGTGAATGTCCATACCTCTGAACATCCAGACGGCGAAATTAGAGGTCAGCTAAGTAATACAGACAAAACAGGACAGTCAGGCAGTTCAGGTAGTTCAAATTCCACAAATTCCAGTGAGGTTGGTTTCTCTACTCTGACAGAATAAGGGTTAAGAACCCATCATTATTTTTTATTTTTTTGATATCTTTTACTCAATAAACTTATTATTTTCTGATTTTATGGTTTTCAATTTCTTTTCTAGTTTTAGTGATACAGATGCAATTTACTGACCAAAATACGTATTTATGTTAGTTTTAAGGATGCAAAGTAGCTAAAGATGGTTTACAATGAACCGTAATCATAACTCCAAATTAAAAGTTCTAATAAACTAAGGACGCCAGAAAATTTATACATGTTCCATAATTTTGAATAAACAACAGGGCGATGGTGGATATAACATTGAAATGGATCTCTTGTTCTTCTAAAACAAGTGGTTAAACTTCTTCACTCAAATGTTACTTCTATTTCGAATGCAGACATTGTGATTTTAGGGGTACCAGACGAATCAAGATCTCATGCGAAAAGAAAGGGAGCAAGTAAGGGTCCTGATAGTTTAAGGGCAGCGTCAAATTACTACGAATTTTTTGAAAGAGATGGCAATACTATTCCCATATGTCCGATGTCAGGAACACTGGAGAACAAAAGGATTTTTGACTTTGGCAACGTGGCAAGGGACGATCTATATAGATTGATATTTGACTTGGTTTCCGCGAAAAAAGTTCCCATAACTATTGGAGGAGATCATTCAATTACGACTCTTATTCTGAATGGAATATATGATGCTTTGGAAAGTAATAAGATAGCTCTTCTGTACTTCGATGCACATCCGGATTTCGTTTCTTCAACAAGGAACTATTATGGGTCGGTCATTACAGATTCGTCAGAGCTTATCAACTTTACAAAAAGTATGCTCATAGGGACTAGAGCAGCTGAATTGGAGGAATTAGAAAATGCATCAAAGAAAAAATTAGAAATCATTACGCCTCTAGATATTATTGAAGTGGGCATAAATGAAATAATTAAAAAGATCATTTCAAAATGTCGTACAAGTAAGGTGTATTTGTCCATCGACTTAGATTGCATGGATCCAGGAGTTGCCCCTGGTGTATCGGTGCCCGCTCCCGGAGGACTTTTCCCTCTTGATTTAATCTACATGATAAAGAAAATAAGTGAAAACTTACAAGTTGTGGGAATGGATATAGTAGAACTGTGTCCTGACTATGACTTGAACCAAAATACCGCCAATCATGCATCACGTATACTAATGGAAATGGTATCTTCATTGACAAACTTCTAAGCGTAAAAAGCATGAATCCAAATTCTCATTGGTTAAAGAGATGAAATCATTTTGAAGGGAACAGTTGGTGCCTGATTATGCAAATATTCAAAACGTACTCTCAATAGTGTCTATTTCTATATTGCCTTGTGCTTTCAAAGAATTTATTCTATCCGTTAAGTCAATATACTCTTTTCTCTTTTTAAAGATGGCACCCTCTATGCCACCGTAGGTGTCAATGTCTTTGGAGAAAGCGCTTATTGACAAGTAAGGATGTTTTTGCAATACGTCAAATATAATAAGTATAACATTTTGATCGATTCCTCTTTGTAGCAATTTGTTCAATAAATCTATGGCAGGATAAAGATGACTCCAGTACCTTTTCTGCTCCTCCTGTTTGTTTGTAGAAATAGCAAGGACATTTTGTAAATCATTACAAGCGTTTTGTAGGTCTTGTTTTTTATTCTCTAGTGAGCGTGTTACTTTAAGCTCATTTATAATATCTGGGATGTCGCAGTTTTTCTCCTTAATGTTCCTCAATACATTTTCAATTTCATCTGGTTTTTTAAAATCTAAACCAATCTTTTCAAAGGATTTACGAGTCTTCCTAAATCTGTTAAGCTCTGTGTGCGTCAATCTATTCTCAGAGAGTAATTTGATTTTTCTTTTCTGCAATTCCTTAAGAGACCATTTTGCATTTTTGATTTCTTGTTTCAATCTATTTAATTCAAGATATTTGTTCTGTATCTCAACAGATAGTTCCTCCAGGGAAACGTTATTTTTGACTGTCAAGGTCGCAATATCGGATATCACTTTTGCGACAAAGTCTAGGTCTTGGATGCCATCGTCCGTAAATGGACGACTTATTGCCTTTAAAATGGCATGAATTTTACCTTCTTCGAATCCCAATCTCTTGATGGAATTCTCGAATGCCAAGTTAGATGCCAACTGTTTAACGGTGATACCGGCTTTTTTGCACACTATTGCAACTTCACGCTGCAGTATTAAGTTGTCATCGGATATTTCCTGCATTATTGCGTTCACGGTGCCTTCACTTACACCGGTTTCAATTGATATTTCTTCCTGAGATAATCCAGAAAGATAAAGTCGTATTACAGTCGTACGCAACCATTCCTTATTGGCAATCGTTATTCCAACTTTTGTTATAGATAAATCGAAGATAAGAATGTTTCATATATGGGAGCTATAGGAACCAAAATATTTTTGAGGAAAAATTGAATAGGTTATAATCCCAAATCTGAATTCATTTTGAACATTAATTGAATAAATTTTGAGGAGATATTACCAAACAATTAAGTCGGCATCTTCGCTTGCTCGAAAAACTATGTCGTAATTACATTTACTTAATACTAGACGTATAGTCACGCAGCCTGCTACTTTATTGCGGACTCTCTGTCTATGATTTCCTTTGTATCTCCGGGCTTTGCAAACTTTTCAGCTATATTCTTGTATGTCTCTATCTCGTGTTTGGAAAGAGGACGTATCTTTTTCATTGCCTCTTCAAAATTCTTCATGCGGACCTTTAACTCGGATTTTGCCTCCTCGGCTTTCTTTGGATCTTTATATTTATCTATATGCTCCCTCAGGGCAAGCATTACTGCCGCAGATGCAAGTCCAGCTAAATCGGCTCCCGTGTATCCTTCTGTCTGGGCAGACAGTACATCAATTTTGACATCATCAGCTAATGGTTTCTTTGATGTATGTATTTTAATAATCTGAGTCCTGGCTTCTTTGTCTGGCGGAGGCACATACAAGAGTCTGTCAAACCTTCCAGGCCTCAACAGGGCTGCATCAATAATATCCGGTCTATTAGTAGCCGCAATAACAATCACATCTGACAATACTTCAAGTCCATCAAGTTCCGTTAGAAGCTGACTGATAACTCTTTCAGTAACATGTGAATCACTTCCCAATCCTCGTGTGGGGGCAATAGCATCTATTTCATCGAAAAACACAATACATGGAGAGGCCTGCCTTGCTTTTCGAAAAATTTCCCTTACACCTTTTTCTGATTCGCCTACCCATTTTGAGAGCAATTCTGGACCCTTTATGCTGATAAAATTTGCTTCGCTTTCGTGAGCAGCTGCTTTTGCCATCAGTGTCTTTCCCGTACCGGGCGGCCCGTAAAGAAGTATGCCCTTAGGTGGAGTAGCGTCTGAATACACAAAAAGTCCATGATACTTTAGAGGCCATTCCACTGCCTCTTGCAGTTCTTGTTTGACTTCTGCAAGTCCGCCTATATCTTCCCATTTTACATCCGGAATTTCTACGAAAACTTCCCGCAAGGCAGAGGGTTCTATTTCCTTGATTACACTCAAAAAGTCATCCATTGTTACTACTATCTTCTTGAGAATATCGGATGGAATGTTCTCCGTAGTAAGATCAATTTCAGGGAGTACCTTTCTCAGAGCCCTTATACCTGCTTCTTTTGCGACGGCCTGAAGATCTGCCCCAACAAAGCCATGCGACATATTCGCTATTGTACCGAGGTCTACATCCTTCTCCAATGGCATCCCTCTCGTGTGTATCTGAAGTATTTCCAATCTACCTTCTTTGTCGGGAACACCTATTTCCATTTCCCTATCAAACCTGCCGGGTCTTCTGAGGGCAGGATCAATTGCGTTGATTCTGTTCGTAGCTCCAATTACAACCACCTTTCCCCTTGATGACATGCCATCCATCAATGATAGAAGCTGGGCTACGACTCTCCTTTCTACCTCACCTGACACTTCTTCTCGCTTTGGAGCAATCGAATCAAGTTCATCTATAAAAATAATAGCAGGTGCGTTTTCTTCAGCTTTCTTAAAAATCTCCCGTAGTCTTTCCTCAGACTCACCATAGAATTTGCTCATTATTTCAGGTCCTCCAATTGTATAGAAATTGGCATTAGTTTCATGTGCCACTGCCTTTGCTAAGAGCGTCTTCCCTGTACCAGGAGGTCCATGCAACAATACCCCCTTCGGTGCCTCAACACCAAGTCTCTTGAACAGTTCTGGGTGTCTCAGTGGGAGTTCTATCATTTCCCTCAAGCGAGAAACTTCATTTTTTATCCCTCCTATGTCCTCATAAG
>JALYLJ010000111.1 GCA_030774295.1 Thermoproteota archaeon | reverse complement strand
ACAGAGAACAGACCAGTTTTCTTACATTTTAAAGACCTAATCACATCAATAACTTGATTAATACCAAGGAAAGGAACCATAGCATGCAATTGACAGAAAATCAGAAGACTTGTGATAATACAATTTAGGACTTACCTTCGTTTTCTAAAACATAATTTCCAAAATATTGTGATTCAATATCAACTATTTCTTTTCTGTCCTCGGCGGCAGAGTAATCTTCCAATGGGTCATGATTTAATTCAAGAAATGTATGACCCCACTTGAATTTAGTTAGTAGTAATCGCGCATATTCCTTTTCTCCAAGTATGTAATAACAAGCTGACAGGGATTCAACGCTTGATAGCCTGCCTAACCTAGCATAGTTGATTGGATTTCCCGCCAACAGTCCGGGTATTCTTCTTGGAATTCCTTTTCTCAAATATTTGTAATTTGTCAATACTCCTTGTGCCCTGTTCCAAGAACAATCAATTACACATATAGATTCGACCAAAGTCTTATCAATTCTACAAATTACTTCATTTGCAAAAGGATTTAAGACAAGCATACTATGTTGTATGGATTTAGTGGGTAAAACGGCACCAAATTTTATCAATTTCAAAGCGCTGCATTTTTTCGGATCATCTTGATTTAGCAAAAGCGCAAAGCATCGTATCAACTGTTGTTTCTATATGATATGCTAATATCAATAAAACAGTTTCGAGTATTTTGAATTACTATTACGAATACAATCGTAAACATTAAAAATCATGAAATTTTGAAGTAATACCGTTGCCACAATTAAATAAAATCACAGTTTTAGGTTCAGGAATTATGGGCCATGGAATTGCACAGATTTCCGCAATGAATGGATATCAAGTCGTGCTCCGTGATATAGAACAGAGGTTCTTAGACAGTGCAATGGGTAAAATAAAATGGTCGCTTGATAAGCTCGTTGAAAAAAACAAGATAAAAAAGGAAGAATCTGATAAGATTTATGGAAGAATAAAGCCGATTGTGGACCTTAAGGATGCTTTAGTTGATACTGATTTGCTTATCGAAGCTGTTCCAGAAGATCTAAATCTTAAGAAGAAGGTATATTCAGAAGTGGATCAATTTGCTGAAGAAAAAACTGTGTATGCATCGAATACAAGTACATTACCAATCAGTGAAATATCTCAATTAACTAGTAGACCTGACAGATTTATCGGATTACATTTCTTTAATCCTCCACAACTTATGAAATTAGTTGAGGTTATTCCAGGAGCAAGAACTGAGAAATCAATTGTAGACCTCGGAATCAATCTGGTAAAATCATTGGGGAAAGATCCTATTTTATGTAATAAAGACGTTCCAGGATTTATTGTAAATAGAATATTCATACCGCTAGTCCATGAAGCAGCATACTGCCTAGAAAGTGATGGTAAAACTATGACACAAATTGATTCAGCCGTTAAATTTAAATTGTTTCTACCAATGGGAATATTTGAATTAGCAGACTATACTGGAATTGATGTTATTCACAAAGCGACTGTTGAAATGTACTCTCGAGATAAGAAAGTAATACATCCCCACCCTATGATTGCACAATTATTTTCATCAGGAAAACTTGGCAAAAAATCAGGAGATGGATTCTATTCCTATGGAGACAAGAATTATGAAAGGGTTCCGTTATCTGAAGAGGAAGCAAAACAATATGACCCAATTAGGATGTTATCAGTCGCATTAAACAATGCGTCATGGCTTATCACGAATAAAGTGTGCAATAAAGAGGATCTTGAATTGGCGCTGAGATTGGGAATGGGGCTTAAAAAGGAGCTGTTTGAGATAGGAAAAGAGTATGGGTTTGAGAATATAATAAATACTCTGAATGAATTGAAAAAAGGAAACAAATCATTTTATACTCCAGACCCTTACCTCGTTACTCTTTCAAAATAAGTCGGTCCTTCAACAATTGTAACTGATCCTAGGGTTGTTGATTTGATTTAAAGTAGTCTAAAATAACTTTAACTGCAGAGCGCGCATTGTCTGAAGTCCGTATGAAGACTCGCTTTCTCTCATCCAGATACCTTCCTCCATAGTTTTCAGCAGTACCTCCACTGCTGGGTATTGTTACCAATATTTTTTTTAGCATGTATCCGACGCAAAGTTCTATCAGGGTACCAACGCCGCCGCCTACAGCGATAATGCCATCTGCTGACGATGCTACCATAAAATCTCTGGCGTAGCCTATTCCTGTTGCAATAACTACATCACAGAATTTGTTTGCAAATTGCGCTTCTTCCTGAGGAATAATCCCTACTGTCAATCCCCCCTGTTCTTTTGCTCCCTTACAGGCATTTTCCATGACGCCGCCAAGACCGCCACAGAGTAATACTGCATTTGCCTTTGCAATCTCGGTTCCTACCTCATATGCTATTTTGTTTGTTATTTCATTTGATTTATCAGAATTATATCCTATAACTGCAATCTGAAGCCTTTTCATCGTTTTCACGATAAACTAATTCATATATTTATTATGATATTAGTTTGACGACTTTACTGATGCAATTTTAAGCCTAATTATGAAAATTTCAACTTCAATGCGATTTTGTGAGCATTTTAAGAATGAAATCGAGATTTAACACTCATAATTTTGATCAAGGTGCAAGAATAATATGTCTCGGAAATATCACAGAGATGAATGAATTACAGAATTAAAGACCCAAAATTAGCTGAAGAAGGGAAGAGAAAAATCGATTGGGCGGAGGTGCATATGCCAGTATTGCTCAATCTTAAAAAAAAATTACTAGCCAAGAATCCCTTAAAGGGTGTTAAATTTGCTGGATGTCTCCATGTTACGAAAGAGACTGGAGTATTAATTCGCACGCTACGGGATTTAGGTGCTGACTTAACTTGGTGTGGTTGCAATCCTCTGAGCACGCAGGACGATGTTGCCGCGGCACTAGTAGACGAAGGATTCTCAATTTATGCTAGCAGAGGAGTTTCAAACGAACAATACTATGATGATATTCATTCAGCAATGAGGATTAAACCAAATGTTACAATTGATGATGGAGCCGATCTTACTGTGGAAATGCATAACTCGGGAAATTTATCTGAAGTTTATGGT
>JALYLJ010000110.1 GCA_030774295.1 Thermoproteota archaeon | reverse complement strand
CGTTTTTTCTGATTTTATGAATTTCTTTAGTTTCTTCCAATTAAGGATAACGTCGTTCATTTCGCAAGCGTGTTTTATAGAGGCTACTATAACGCGTTTGTATTGACTGGATATTTTTAGAGAAACTAGATATTTTATAATGAGGTTCGATAGTTCTTGTTGTGGAAGTTTAAGCAAAGAATTCAGATCTAAATTACAATATTTTAAAAATCTGGACATGCAATATTCATAATTCTTTCTGGTTACGTCAGAGTTAATCGAGTTTACAAAATTAAAGTATGCCTCACCAGGTTCATTTAATACTTGCATATTTCTATTCCTTGAGTTTAATTATTTAGAACTAATATTAATTGAAACAAGTCTACAAATGTTTTCATTCATGTTGAATCAACCGAGTACAGAAACTACACACTAGGACAATTCCTCAACATCTGGGGAATGCCTCTTGAAGGTAGCAAAGTTATCGTTTTCACCGATGAGAATAGTACAGAAAATTATAGTAATTACATCTTAAAAGATAGGGAAAAAATGATTCTCAAGATCGAAGATTAAAATAATGTTCTCTTGCAAAGATAGCTGTAGTACGATTATCAATCACTAACATGCTTTACTGTACTTGAAATGTGAGAGATTTCGTGCTTTGAACACCTGCTTGTGATGCAGTTGCTGAAATGATAAATGTTCCGATCGCATTCTCGCCTATCTTAAAGGTACGTGTGATATTACCCTCTGTACCAGTATAATTCTTGACAAGAATACCTAATGGGTCCTTAATTTCAAGTGTAATAAAAACTCGATCAAGCTCTTTACCCGTTGTGGGATCCAATGCTACAACTGTTACCACTTGATTTTCACCGCGAGTAATAGTATCTTTCCCAACAGTAATGTTAAGGTCTATACTGCGTGGAGTAACTATTTCAGAAACGTTGGTTTCAGGTACCACTGGGACATTTAAGGAGGCGTTGGTTTCAGGCTGGGGTTCAGTTATTTCAGATGTTTCAGGTTCAGTATATTTATTCTTGAAATAATTTTCATCCCTGAAGCAATGGACAATTTCGTAGTCTCCAAGGTTATTCCCTATTTTATGTGCAAGTTGGAGGCATTCTTTGGAGTCTTTATTTTCATTCTGATATATGTCCGAGTCTTGGAATTTTTCCCAATTAATATTATTATCGTTTTTTTCTCCACTTCTTATCGCGGCTACCAAATCTTTCATGTTATCAAAGTCTCTCCAGATCGCCTGCTTTGCATATATGCTGTTATTATTAACGAGAACAATAGTTCCAATCATAATAATTGTTCCTAGAATTAGAGATATCTTCAACGATGGACTATTGTTCAATGATTAAAGTCTACTACAATAATAAATAAAGATTTTCCCCTTCCTTGTAGGTTTTACAATTGAGTTCACAGAAATCCCTCGAGATTTCAAAATGATTAATCTTCCAGGCCATGATTTCTATGTCAAAAATATTGATATAAAAGCTCTTTTTTTTCTTATTGATGGACTCAAGCACTTTGGCATGAGCTATCCATTACTCTTTTTTCAATTTTGACTCGACCTGACTTGACATCTCGACGAAAAACACATCGTTAATTAATGTGATATCCTTCAGTTTTGATATGAGTAGGAAAAAGACCTTCTATGTTCTAATGATAAGTGGCATAGCATTTATTGTAATTGGTGCTGCCTCATTGATCGATTCAAATATTCCCAGAAAAGTAGAATTGGATAAGATATTGGATCCGAATGTAAATCACATAGACGTTGTGACACCCATAATGAATAAAGGGAATGTGGGTAAAATAATAATTGACGGGTCCGAGTTTGATTTCAAGATTGAAAGTCCCGATAATAAAATTATTGTTTCGGTTACTAATCGTTCACACTATGAATACGATCTCGTTGCTAACAATGAAGGCCAATATAGAATTGAAACAAAAAATACAGGAAATTCCACACTTCAAATTGATGGAGATGTAGAAACTAAGGCTTCCCCGCTGGCATTTGTAGGTCATATGATGTTACTGATCACTGGAATTATAGTTCTGGGAATTGGGATAAAAGCTAGATATGCCTAAATTCTGAGTTTAATTAATTTATTGTTCCCCTTTTATAGGAACCTAGTATTTTCAGAAAAGTGCATTTCTTTTGAACATTAGCCAATGTACTTTTAACCGTATCTTCCTCGACATGACCTTCAAAGTCTACGTAAAAATTGTATTCCCAAGGTTTTTCTTTAGTTGGCCTTGACTCTATTTTGGTGAGATTAATTTTACTATGATCAAATTCTCGTATAACTGAAAATAATGAACCAGGCGTGTGTTTTAATCCGAAAATCATTGAAGTCCTATCTTTCTCAGAAGGACTTGTTTTTTCATCAGACAGTATGAGGAATCTAGTGTAATTGTTTTTTCTGTCCTCAATATTTTCATCGAGAATCGTCATATTATAAAATTTTGCGGCGCTCTTACTTGCAATGGCAGCCGCATCGAGTATTTGATTTTCCTTTATCAACCTGACGGACCCCGCTGTATCATATGTTGGCAGAGAATCAAAATTTCTTTTTTTGAGATAGTTTCTACACTGGGCTAAGGCTTGAGGATGGGAGAAGACCCTTGTTATTGTAGTATTATTTGGTAATGCAACTAGACAATGGTTAACCCTTAGAAATATTTCGGCCGTGATTCTTTTTTCTGTGCTTAACAGTAGATCATAAATTTCGTTTACAGATCCTTCGATTGAATTTTCAATTGGAACGACTGCATAATCAATACTATTATTGTGTAAAGCATCAAAAACGTCTTGGAATAGCTTCATGGGGATGAGTTCTGAATTGGGGAAAAATTTTAGGGCCGCAATCTCACTGTATGCTCCGTGCTCCCCTTGAAATGCGACCTTTTGTCCGCCCAAATTATGTACATAATTTACAAGTAATTAATTCATATATTTTTATGTGCTATCAAAGGCAAAACCAACTTCCTAATGGATAATAAAGGATGTCAGATATTGGATTTTATGACAAAGTATTTAATG
>JALYLJ010000109.1 GCA_030774295.1 Thermoproteota archaeon | reverse complement strand
ACGTAAACCCATTCAATTGTTGCATGTCCCATTTTATATGCCCTCTATTTCTCTTAACTTATTTTTCTTGTGTGATTCTCTAAACCGCCAGCATACGTAGACTATGGAACCTTGAACAACAGCTCCAACGACAAAGGCTGCAACCATTAACCTGTAAAATAATGCCCAAATTTCCACTCTTCTGATAACAAATTCTTCTGATTCTTGTGCAAAAACATTGTCAAATGATGAAAGAACTATAACAACGAGGGGTGAAAACAACAAAAGGATTAACCATAGATTTGATTTTGGTGACATCAAATTTCCTTGTCCGAAATCATTACTTTATCTAATTTAAGGTTTTTGCAATTCAATTCAAATTCATTCCTCGATATATCTATGAAATCCCATTACATTAACTCCTGAAAGTGAAAGCGTATTATTTTCATGTTTTAGAACAGTCATTGACGCATTTCGGATGTGCCATCCATACAGACTTTCTGGAGGTAGACCCAACATTATTGATATTGCCGCTTTTATTGGATCCAAGTGAGTTACAAATAACAGATTTTTGTCAGGATAGTTTTTCATTGAATCATCTAGTAAACTCTTGATTCTTTTTTTGACCGCTGAAAAACTTTCTATACCGTAACTGTCAAGTATTGGATCGTCGCCAGTATAGAATTTCAAAAATAGATTTCCGTGCTTTTCTATAACGTCGTCATAATTCATGCCAACTAAATCACCTAATTCAATTTCGTATAACCTTTCGTCAGTTTCATATTCTAAATGGTTTATCTCACAAATTATTTTGGCAGTTTCAATGGCTCTTGTTACCGGACTAACATATACTTTATCGATTTCTAATTTCCTCAAGTGTTGGCCAGTGTCTTTAACCTGTTGTATTCCACATTCTGTGAGATGTGATTCTATGTGTCTACCTACAAGTAGCCGTTTGACATTATTGTCTGCTTCTCCGTGACGTACAAAAACTATAAGTGGCAAAACAATTCAAATTAATTATAAAGTCTTAAATTTGTTTTTCCATTTTTTGTTCTTTAATCTGTAATCTGTCTCATAGATCAATTCATTAATTTATAGTACCTTGGAAAAATCAACGAATTTGTTCAATCAAGTATTAATTATAACCTTAATTAGGATGCTCCGACACTTTATGACAGATTATATGGAAATTTCTATAATTGGTGGTACCGGTGGAATGGGAGAAGGTTTTGCTCTTCGATGGGTCGTAAATCACGATATTACTATTGGTTCCCGCGATGCCCAAAAAGCTGTCAATTCAGCAGAACAGTACATGAAAACAGCATTAGCATCTTATGGAAATAGTATGAGAGGTACCATAAAAGGTGCTGACTACATTTCTTCGTCAAGAGATTCGGATATATTGATACTATCGATACCCTATGAATCGATAAAATTAACTTGTGATTCCATTTCTAACGAAATAAAGAATGATTGTATAATAGTTTCCCCAATTGTTCCTATGGAAAGAAATGATTCTGGTTTTACATACATTCCATTTGAAAAAACTATGAAATCTGCAGCGCATATTTTGGCGGAAAATCTTCCTGGTAAGAAAATAGTTTCTGCATTTCATACAATATCAGAAGTCAAGTTGAAAAACATCACAGAAAGTCTTGATTCGGATACGTTTGTTTGTGGTGACGATCAGGAAGCCGTTGCAAAGCTAAATCAATTGATAGTGGAAATAAAAGGTCTAAGACCACTTTACCTTGGATCGCTGGCTCTTAGTTATCAAGCAGAGGTTCTTACTCCAATGTTATTAAATGCATCCAAAAAGAACAAGATCAAGCATCCTGGAATAAAGCTTACTTGAACCCGTTCCAAATTAGGAATTCAGATGATAAGCACGACAAGAATTGGATGTATGGTATGGGAATATTATTTATTGTGATGGCTACAGTTATTGCATTAAGGAACCTCTATCTTTATTCAACAGAATTGTCTGTTGGTATCTATCTTGATAACTACACAAATAATTCGGTGACAAACGAAAAATTTGTAGTAGCAATGTTGATTGGTGGGGGAGTATTACTATATTGGGGTAAATTTAGAAGTAGGATGGATGCCAATTATGATGATGAAAGGATGTAAGGATGATCTAAGAATGATGAAAGTAAGGAATGGATAATTTGATATAATAACAATTAAGATTTAATTAATTTCTGTTGCGAGTGTTAACAAAGCCAGCAAGCTTGTCCATCGCTTGTTCAAGTACTTGTTCATTTGGAAGATAAACTATCCTAAAATGACCTTTCCCCGATTCACCGAAACCAGAACCATGCACAGTGAGAATACCAGTTTTGTCTAATAGATCGAGAACAAAATCTTTGTCATCCTTCCAGCCATTATGAAGTATTTTAGGAAAAGTGTAGAATGCACCGTTTGGTAATTTACAGGAAATTCCATCTATCTCATTTAGTCTTTTGACTACCAAATCCCTTCTTTTCTTTAATTTAGTTACAGTTTGGGCAATGTATCCTTGCGGACCTTCCAGAGCAGCAACTGCAGCTTTTTGTACTGGTAGATTAGTAGCAATTCGAACCCTAGCAAGTTTAGGAATATTGTTCCTGATATTGTCTAATTTCTGACAATCGCTATTCATACATACGTATCCGCAACGCCATCCTGTCATAAGATAAACTTTTGAAAATCCATTTAGTAGTATCACCGGTGCGTCTTTTGCAACTTTACCAATCCCGGTAAATTCCTTATCAAATACCAATCGATCGTAAATTTCATCACATATTATGTAGATATCATGTTCGCTAGCCACGTCAATTAGCTGTTTAAGGCTCTTGCTGTCAAAAACCTCGCCAGTAGGATTATTAGGATTAATAACACATAATGCTCTTGTCTTTGGTGTAATCTTTGATTTAATATCGTCAATATCGGGTGTTCCATCTTCTGTAATTTTAAATTCAATAGGCTTACCCCCGTAAAATTTTACATATGAGGCGTAGGGCGGATAGTATGGCCCTGGCATCAAAATCTCCGAATTTGGTTCCACTATAGATGCGGTTACCATGTCGAGTCCTTCAGAAATACCATTGGTGACAAGAACATCTTCAACAGTGATGGATAATCCTTTTTGCGATTCTTTCTTTACTATGGCCTGTCTTAATTCTAATATGCCTTCAGAATCCGCATAATAATTAAAATTGCTAGCGACCGCATCAATCAATGCCTTTTTTATGTGGTCTGGAGTGGGAAAATCGTATTTTACTGGATCTCCAATGTTTAGGTAAATTATTTTTTTTCCAGCTTTTTCATATTGTCTTGCATGTAGTGTTATGTCCCTGATAGCATATTCTACATTGGAAATTCTGTTGGATACCTTCAATTAATTCCAATTACTGAGAAATATTTGAGATAATAAATTGATTGTTATTCAGTGATTTTATGTATTATTCGAAATATTGAATATTAATTAGCTCAATTGATATAGAAGCTTGAATCTAATTTTAAAAGTTAGAAACAGCGGGTCCGTAGCGTAGCCAGGATATCGCGGTGGTCTTCGGAACCACAGATCGAGGGATCGAAGCCCTCCGGGCCCATGAATGCATACTTAGATTTTTTTAATTTGCTTTTGATATACTGAAACTTTATCGAGAAAGAAATTTCAAGTCAAGACTTGATCCCGTTGGCACTAACAATCAAAAGATACAGTAAAATTTATTTAATTGAAAAACTTGTTTCCGCTGTGTTAATGCCTGAATTTACTGATGCCGAATAATTTCCCGATGGTACCTGATTTCCGTCAATACCTATTTGATCCCATTGAAGGGATTTTGAATCACCTGGACCGAGAATCGTTATCACCTGCGAAGATAGAATCGGATATAATTCATTTGATGCCAAGTTTCTTATCTTAAGCCCCAACGCAGAGTTTGGAAATGTTAATTGTTCTGATCCCAAGTTCTTTATCGAAATGCCAACAATCTCTCCAGGATTGTAAGTTTGCTTATCAGTTGTAATGTTTATTACATCACTTATTGAATTTTTGATTTCTCCATCAAATAATGTATCATTAGCCAAGTTGGTTTCATTTTGAACATTGTTTGAATTATTAACTATTGAACCAGAGCCGCCGATTGAACCTTGTCCATTTTCAGTTTTTCCCGGGGCTGGGACGTTCACAGTCATATTATGAGCATCTGTTTGATTTTCATTCTGTCTATCACATTCAGATTCAAGTGGACAAATCTGTCCACCTTCAGACAATGCATTTTCAATCCCAGTATCAGATGCAAATATCTTGAAGTTGTTTAGTTGAATCGACGATAAAACAGAAACCAACACTAACGAATAACTGAAAAGCAAAATAGTAAAGTTGCCATCGCCTCTTACTCTTCGATTATTGTGATTGATCATGATAAATTGTAGTAAACATCATTTTTAATCGTTGCTTAACTTCAAATTGGCTTTTTGCCGTTTCTAAATTGTGCTTATTTCCACTTAATCTTATAAAGTTTATAACAAATGCAGTCCGTTATCTTTTGTTATGACTCATCATGTTGCAAAGATAATCGAAATAATAGGGAGCTCCGATAAAGGCTGGGAAGATGCTGCACAAGTTGCAGTTGATGAAGCAAAGAAGACCTTGCATGGAATTCATGGTATCGAAGTTGTAGATATGACTGCAAATGTGGATCCCGGCTCAGGAAAAATATCACAATATCGAACCTGCGTAAAGGTATCATTTGCTATTGATAGTTCCCCTTAGATAGCGCGCCTGATGAAAATCACTGGAGTTGATCAGATATGGTGAGGACCATATAGACAAACGTAAATTCTCAAGCCAGATGACTTTGTATTGTCAGGTTCAAATAGAAATGGAAAATGAGAATAATGAACCGGTTATGTGTAGTAAATGTAATAAAACATTTGAAAGTGAATCTGAATACCTAGAGCACTATAATGAAAAGCATAAACCCGAAAATACTTGAGGGCATTATTTTCCCTAGACAGATTATAAAAGATAAAAAAATTGCGTTGTTATTTTTTGGATTTTTTGCCCTCATCTAGATTATCGGCTCCCTTCTCATTGACGGTAAATCTTACTTCACTATATGGATGATATGGAGAGTCAATCATCTTCGCTATTCTGTTTTCACCGGATTTTCTCAGGTATACTCTATAAGTTGAAGCATGGCCAATTACATTTCCACCAGTAGGTTTTGTTGGGTCACCAAAGAATGTGTCTGGAGTAGATTGCACTTGGTTTGTAACAATTATTGCAATGTTATAAATTTCTGAAATTCTAAGAAGTTTATGCATAATAGAATTAAGTCTTTGTTGTCTATCGGCAAGTGTTCCTCTACCAGAGAATTCTGCTCTATGTAATGAGATTATACTATCTACAATTACTAATTTTGCTTTGTAATCATCTACATATTTGCCAAGATTTTTAACGATTAACTCTAGATGTGCACTATTATAGACTTTACACACGGCTACATTTTGCAGTGCTTGTACTGGATCTATATTCCTATTGCTAGATATTTGCTCCAGTCTTTCAGGTCTAAATGTTCCTTCAGTATCAATGTAAATAACGCCGCTATTTAATCCACCCAATTCGGTTGGTTGCCCAGCAGTAATACACATAGTGTGACATATCTGAGACTTGCCTGAGCCAAATTCGCCATAAAGTTCAGTAACTGCCTGTGTTTCGATACCGCCAAGGAATAGATCATCAAGCATACTTGAACCAGTAGAACATCGTAACAACGATCTTCTTTTCTTAAGTGCAGTATCAGCAGTAATGAATTCTTTATTGAGAACATCTGATTCTCTTAGGAGTTTTTGGGCTGCCATTATAAATGAAGCTGCACTATCTTTGGATGCATTAATATCTACAGCTAGATCTTCAACTCCGGCTACAGCAAGATCCATCACGGAAAAAATTCCTGCTTCTCTCAGTTTTTTAGCAGTTGTAGGACCTATTCCTTCAATATCCTTAATTTCAAGATTAGTTAGATCGGTAATCTGAGATTGTTCTGATAATGTACTTAATGATGCTTCACTATTCATAACGGTATTTTCAGTATCTTCTTTTACTGGTTGTTCCGCTTCGTTTACAATATTTTCGGTATAATCATTAGAAATATTTTCAGTATTGTCTTCTTTTTCTTCTTGCATGTGAGAATTTGAATAAGTCGATTTTTTGTTTCTCATTCTATACATCATGTAGCGAATTACATTTAAGGCTTGACACACTAGTAGGAGGGTGGGTGGGTGGTACGCTCTTACAAAATCCATTCAATTTGAACTAATATTGTAGATTGTATTTGGGTTTCAAGCACTCTAAAATAAAAAATTATTAAGGTGATGAATTAAATCTACTAATTATCGTTACAAGAGGTAAAATTGTAAATGTTCCCAATTGAGCTACTAAGAGTGCAGATTTCAAGTAAGAAGAATCAAATAAAGCCAGTATTTATTGACTGTGAAAAAGATAATCAACCATCCTTACCATCAAAGATTATCAAAATGTATGAAGATATGGCCGATAGGAAATTATCAAAGTCAAATGTAGATGAAAATCTTTCAGAGGTAGAAGCAAAAAACCCAGACTATAAACTTGTTAGGGCTATATGTCATCTTTTAGAACAGAGATGCGAATATGCATCTCACGAAAGTGGATTTTCTAATGCAAGGAACAATGATACAATGAATGCCATACACCTTAGAAGGCAAATATTCGAAATATCTTCTCTGCTGGGTTATCCAGTAACAGAAAACCAAAGAAAGAATATCCTTCAAAAAGTTGCTTCAAAAAACAATCTATCTGTAAATGATGTGGAAATGGCGATGTGGAATGACCTTGAGAAAAATAAATATTTGAAAAATTTTGATTCATTGACTTCATTACAATTGGTTGCATGGTACAATGTTTCCGCTCTTCAAACCCTTTTGCTAAACAGTGTAAAAATGGAATTCAGTATCTATGGTGGTTTCAGTTGGAAGAAAATCTTGCGCAAAATAAAACAACTTGGACTGATGTACTCTTTGTACCGTGAATCCAATTACGGATCAGAATCAAATGCTCAGACAAGAAATGAGAAAATACTATTCAAAAACAAAAAGGAAAACAAAATTATATGCACAGTTAATGGTCCGCTTAGCATTGTAAGATTAACTGATAGATACGGTATGGCAATGGCTAAATTAATTCCTTCAATAATCTTTAGTGAAATTTGGTCCATTAATGCAACAATACTAAGAAAATCTATCTCCGGTATGAAAAAGACCTATGATTTTGAGCTCTCAAGTACAGACAAGGATATACCTCTATTTGATGCGTCAACTTTTCACTTTCAATCAGAGCAAAAATCAGGACCAGGATTATCATATGACAACTATGGTATGGAGTACTTTGATAGCAACGTTGAAAAAAAATTTATGGATAAATTTCTCAAGTTTTCTACTGGATGGCACCTGGTTAGAGAACCGGATCCATTGATACTTTCGAACGGTAAAGCATTCATACCTGATTTTGTATTTGAAAAATATGGTGTTAGAGTCTATTTAGAGATAGTAGGTTTCTGGAGTGAGGACTATTTGAAAAGGAAATTAGAAAAGATAAAAGACTTGACCAGCAAATCTGAAACTGGAACTTCAACTGGTCCTGATTTGTTGATTGTTGCAAATATGGATAATTGTATTTCTGAAAACGGAAAAAAGATTCCCATCGATTCTGTTTTTTCTAAATTTGTGAGTAAAAAGCATTTAATTTTTTATAGAAAAGACGAAATTCCATTTGGTCCAATAATTAGCTATCTAAAGGATATCGATTATAAAATCATTGACGAGATATCGATCAATCTACATGATACGATTGCTTTAGAAATGGATAAAGTAATTCATGACAGGCAAAGAAATAGTGTTATATCACTTAAAGAGATCTCAGACAAGTACAAGATTCCAATTGAATCAGTGGTAAAGACCATTAGAAACCTTCAATTAAATACTAACAATTCAGAAAAAGTGATGACAGATAAACTGAGGGAATTCTTATTAGTTGACAATTATATGATTTCCAATGATAAAATTAGCGAATTGTTACCAGAGCTTGATAAAATTGTCAAGCTACAGGATGCAGTTAGACTGCTGTGTCAAAGTAATATACCTGAAGAATGTGTTACCTTACTTATTACAAAAATGGGTTATGAAATTATTTGGAACGGTATTGATTCAAATAACGCGCAGGTTCAACGACAAACTATGAATACCTAACAAACTTGCTTGAAATCAGCTACTCTGTAAGTGAAATTTTGTTAAAAGAGAAATAGTATATATGTTGAGGATGTAATACAAATTAAGATATTGCAATCAACTGACAGAGATGATATGTGGCTTAAAAACATCAAAGGAAATTGGAGAGATTCATCATGCCCATGTGGCAGTAATTTCCACTTTAACGGAAATATCGATGAGTTATTTTCCTGGGAACGAATACACCTAAGACACATGTCATCTGATCCTGAAAATCATTCGATGCTGTCGCTTTATCCAACAGATATGGTTATTTTTTATCATTCTACGAGTGGATATACAGTCGAGATTAGAAAGCATAAACCTCATGAGATCAAGGATTTGCAAAATGCATGTATTTATGGAAATGTCAAGCTTGCAGGAGTATGACTTCTGTAGACTGGCACGGGTATAATTCAATTAATATGAAATTATCAATACTCTGGAAATATTCTGCAATCCTATTCTAATTAGACAACTTACATAAAAGCAAATATCAGTAAAAGTATGAATAAAAGCTATGAATCTACCTGCCGGATGGACGCTCGAATCATCACGGAAAATATACTCCAACAAATATATCGAACTATATGAGGACGTACTGGACATTAAAAGCAAAAAGAAGATCTATACAAGAGCAAGAAGAAAAGACTATTCTACGATAGTACCGTTTGTTTCAGATAATGAGATTCTCGTAATCAAAAGTTACAGACATTTGGTCAATTCATATCAAATTGAAGCCCCTTCTGGCTATATTGACCCAGGCGAGACACCATTACAGGCGGCGATTAGAGAATTAAAAGAGGAGACAGGCTACAGAGCAAATAATATTATCGACCTGGGTTCATACACATTGGATTATACCATGTTTGAACAGACAGGCAATTTGTTTGTGGGTTACGATTTGGTTAACGAAAGGAAACAGAATTTGGGTATGATGGAGATAATAGAGACGGCGATTCTACCAATTGATGAAATTAAAAAGTTACTATATGATGGAAAAATATTAAATGCATCTTCGATTGTTGCTTTTTACAAATCATTGGACTTTCATATAAATTACAAAAATAAAAAATGAAATGGTATTGTAATTGAATGGACTATGATAAATGATGATAAATATTGAGTATGCGAATTGATCAAGTAAAGAGATGAAAATAATTTGCACGACAAATATGATGTATTGATTGTTGGTGGTGGCATATTAGGCTGTTCCATTGCTTATTTCCTTTCCATCATGACAAATTCCTCAATTATGCTAATGGAAAAGGAAAAAAACGTTGGACTGCATACAAGCAGCAGGAATACTGGAAAAGTTCATGCGCCCTTTTACTATAACCCAGATAAAAAACCATCCACTGCAGCATACGCAATAAGGGGATATGAAATGATAAAGCGTTATTGCGCTTTTCATAATTTACCATTTATAGAAGATGGAGTTGTTGAAGTTGCAGCAGATGACAGGGAAATTGATGTCTTGATAAAACATGTTGAATGGGCACGCAGGAACGGACTGAATAATGAGGATATAAAATTCTTAAGTAAAGGCGAAATGCTTGAGATTGAGCCTAATGTAAAGTGTGAATCTGGACTCGTGTGTTTCCAGGACGCCTCAACTGATTATGGTCTCATAAATCAAAAACTAAAGGAAGACGCTGTCAAATTTGGCTGTAATACATCATTTGAAAATAAATTCAGAAAAATTTCTTCCAATACAAATACAGGGGCAAAGAGAAGAATGACAATAATTGGAACTGCTAAAAATATAACTTCAGATTATGTAATAAATGCAGCTGGGGGTAATTCGCTCGATATTGCGCATAGTGTTGATCTTGCCAAGGAATTTACTGACCTACATTTTAGAGGAGAATATTTGACAGCGCCACCAAAATATAGTAACCTTACCAAAAGAAGTATCTACTCGGTACCGCGAAATACAGATTATCCTTTTTTGGATCCCCATTGGATTAGGAGAACCGATGGAAAATGCGAAATAGGACCAAATGCTGTTCCTGTGTTTAGTCCGTACTCATATAACTTGGCTGATAACTTGAAAAATGTAATTCCAAAAATTTTTGAATCCTCTAAATTAGGAGTAGTAAAATTGTTTTTAAATAAAGAGTTTATACGATTGGTATCGAATGAGTTATCTAGTTCTTTATCCAAAACAAACATGATAAATAGGGTAAAGAGATTTTTGCCCTCATTGAATTCATCTGATTTTAAACAAAGAGGTAGATCTGGAATTAGATCATTGTTAATCGATAAAAATGGAAACTTTGCAGCTGAGAGTTTACTTGTGGAAAATGAATCTTCGTTGCATATATTGAATTACAATTCGCCTGGAGCGACAGGAGCACTGCCATTTGCGGCAAATATTGTAAGACAATTGATTCAAAAGAATATAGTAAATCCAACTTCAAGAAAAGTTATTGATTCTCCATTTACAGACGAAGAAATGTAATTGTAAGTGTCTCCTGAAAGTATTCTATGATATCTAATCTGCATCAAATATTATATTATAGTATATTAAGGGAATTTTGAACTAAACTATTGAGGGGTTGTTGTCTAGCTTGGTATGATGCCAGCCTCGGGCGCTGGAGGTCGTCGGTTCAAATCCGACCAACCCCATTGAATCCTCGGTTCAAATTCCTAAGAAAAAAAGTAAATATCATTCCAGGGACTGGTTTGCAAACTCCGTATGTAAAAATCAGCACGGAATTTGATAATAGTATCCTTAATAAAGATAGTAAATATACCTTGAGAGATTTCTACAACAGAAAAGCAAAGCTAGAATACTGGATTGATAGAGTCAACAAAGATCTCAAAGGTACTGATCGACTAGATTTGTTAAAAATAATAGAATACATGCAAGACAAAGAAAGAGCTAGTCTTTGGATAATACGCTGCATAGCGGCACTTATCTCGATAAGCAGCAACTTCCCAAGTCATTTCGAAATGCCACAAGAGAAGACCTAAGAACATAGCTAAATCTTTCATGAATGAAAAAAATTGTGTTGAATTTATTAGGTACTTGCTCTAGTAGTTCTCAGTCATAGGATTTAGGTTTATTTTCACATTTTTCTACTTCATAGCCAGCTAGATTATCTCCTCTGTCATGTGCCCTTTCAAAGCATTTTTGTGTTTTTTTATCTGCGTCATCATATGTGTTAGAATTTTTGAATTTTTTCCAGTTTATGTGATCGTCATTGTTGTCATAGCCATTCTTACCAGCAAATACATGATTGGTACTGCTAGTAAGACCAATCATTCCAACTGCAACAATTGTTCCTAATAGAAGGAATGTTTTTATTGATTGTGTCTGATTCATCAACAAAAGCTCAAAACAACCGTAAATAAACCGATCCTTTGTGAATTTCTTAGAATATGAAGTCCCTTGTGCAGACATGTACAGCTAATTAATCAAATTTTTTAGATTTTAATTTATATTGATTATTTTTCTTGTGATATTATCTGAACTACCTATCGAATTGTATAGAATACCGCATTCATTGATAGGCATATTAAAATTATTGAACCATATGTCTTATAATT
>JALYLJ010000108.1 GCA_030774295.1 Thermoproteota archaeon | reverse complement strand
AAATCGCACAAAATTGTTGGTATGTCAAAGTACGGTTATTTTGTTTAGTTCCCACAAATCTCCTAGCAGACCTAATGCTCCACCTACTCCACCTGCTTTTCCATGTTCCCAAATTTGAATATTCTAAAAGGAAAAATATTTGGTATACGGCCTAGATTTCAATGAGAAAAACGATAATTATCACAGAACCTTTAATTAAAGGCAGTTGTAGGATTTTTTTAGGAATATTGAGTTGGCAGAACTTAGAAAAGACTACATACTTGAAAAATTTGTAGTTCTCCCTCCTGAGACATATAAAGTAAAAAACGATACCAAACAATGTCCGTATTGTCCTGGGAATGAAAGTATGACTCAACCATCAGTACTCTCTCTGGTAGTTAAGGAGGGAATGCTTCAACGATTATCAGATAATGAAGAAAACATTGTTGAAAACTGGGACGTACGAGTTTTTCCAAATTCAAACCCAGTTGTAACATCTGAAAACGAAAATAATTACAGAGACAAGCCTCTCTACAGCGAACCGGCCTATGGGTATCATTATATTGTCGTAGCAACACCGGTCCATGATGAAAGTTTGCCAGGACTATCTATTGAAAAGTGGTCCAACGTTCTACTTGTGTTGCAAAATTACCTAAGTCATCTTTACACAAAGAAAAGTGTAACTTATGTTTCTATTTTCGTAAATAGTGGAGTGTTGTCTGGAAGCGATATTGATCATGCTCATTTTCATCTAATGACATTTTCTACCATACCCCCAATAATAGAATCTGAAGCAGAAGCTTCAAACAGATATCTCAATGAAAATGGGAATTGTCCCGCATGTAATATAATTTCAACAGAGACCGGAGGACCAAGACAAATCCTAGACACTGAAAATTACATCGCTATATCGCCTTGGGCTTCGACGTATCCATATGAATTTTGGATATATCCCAAGCGTCATACGACATCCTTCTCAAAGATCTCTCAAAAGGAATTTGCAGACCTCGCACTTATTTTGAGGTCCACTTTAGGAGGCATGGACAAAGTACTAGAAAAACCGTCTTTTAATCTAATATTTCATCTCTCACCAGAAAAGAAGAATAGTAGACAAATTCACTGGCATATAGAAGTTTATCCACAGCTTCATAGCTGGTCAGGTTTGGAAAGGGGATTCGGAGTTTACGTTAATCATGTTTCGCCAGAAAGATCCGCCCAAGTTTTGGGATCTGCTGCCAGAAAAGAATTTGGAGATGTAATTGGAATCAAGTAGGTTTAAAACCATCTTATTCAAGGACGATATATAATGGTAAAACTTGAAAGTGCTGTAAGCTTAGCAAGTCTAGGGCTTATAGTAATGTTCATACTTCTGTTGTATTCATTCATATCCTTTCTAATTGGACCTATTTCCCAAGGGCCTGATATCGTAGTTCAGCCAGAAGGCGTAATAATACAAGTGATTTCGATTTCAGCTGCTCCCGGAGTAATACTGGCAGGAATCGCTTATGGTCTCGTTAAAAATTATGGCTCCAAGAAAATTGGTATCATCCTTTGCATATCAGGAGCTATTCTACTGATTGGTATTGTTCTAATACAGGGTATGATTCCAAAAATACCGGAGATTGTTTTTATTCCGCAAATCATTCCACTGTCCTATGCATTTTTAGCAGCTGGAATTGGAATCATCATAATAGGAATTATTGCGTTTATGAGAGAGGGGAAAAGGCAGCCACCCATTGGAGAAGAAAATATTTGAGCGATAAGATACCGATACGAAATATTTACTTTAAGCGAAAGATACTTCCAATTGAAATTTTTCATAATGTTCTTAATGACGCCTATAAGCTTTCTCATGATTTGAATAGCCCAGTTCTTTCAGTTGTGATTGGAACAAAACCTGACTTTTACAAACAAGCTCCCGTGATGATAGAAGCAATACACCAGAAACTACCGGCGTTTGTAATCGATACCGGCCAGCATTTTGATGATCTCCTTGGATTTGGCATCCAGGAATTTGAGTTGCAAGATCATATCGCATGCAATCTTCAAATTAGAGGTGACCTGATGGAAAAAGCAAGCGAATTAATTCTAAAATTTGGATCGTTTGGAAGATATTTGAAAAAGAATTTCGGTATTTTCTCTCATTTACTTCCAATTGTTCATGGCGACACGCTAGTTGCCGGAATTGCCCCACTAGCATGGGTCTTTGGAATGGGTCAAAAAGTTGCCCAAAATGAAGCAGGATTAAGATCCATGAGCCCTGAATCCATAAAATATCTAAGGGTTAATGAGGATCCAACAAAATCCAGTGTCGAGAAGTTTGTAGATTCACAGTTTGAAGGTCGATGGTTTTTGGCTAGAGAAGAGCCATTTCCAGAGCAAATAGATACATGGATATGTTCTGCAGGAACACAATTTTTCTTTGCACCAACGCAGCTCAATAAGGATAATTTAGTACGTGAAGGATATCCTGAAGAATTTATTCATGTAGTCGGAAATTCAGTCGTAGACGCAATTGAAATTAAGAGAAAGAACAAACCAAAAACTAGTGTATTTGATCAATACCCAAAACTAGAAACAGGTGAATGGATTAGAATAGATATACATAGGAGAGAAAATTTAACAGAGCACAGATTCTCATCAATAATAAAGAGTATATCTTATTTGGTAAAGAATACCGATTACAAGTTAGTATTTATTATGTTAAATGCTATGAAGTCGGCTTTGCGGTCGTATCACCTTGAACAGAATTTACTAAATCTGGCAAAAGAATACCCGGATAAATTTATGATTACGCCTTTATGGAAGGAATATTCTCATGTAATTGAATTTCTGGATAGCGGACATTGCTGGGCAGAAATGACAGATTCAGGTTCCATGCAAGAAGAATTATTATACTTTCCAAATGTGCTGTCACTCACAGTTAGACTAAATACTGATAGACCGGAGACCATTTTTGATGCACGAGGCAATATTCTAATTCCACCCGTAAATTCCTCTTGGATAACTACTCTGATTGATGAGGCATTCAACAGAAAAGAAGGCCTTGGACTTCAGCTCAAGAAAAAAAGAAAGATTTACGGTCAACCAGGTAAGGTATCAAAGAATATCGTAAAGATAGTGAAAAAAGAATTTGAGAATGGCGATGCAAATTTCTATCCCTGGCTTCACCAAAGAATCGGTCTTTGGAAAGAAAAGCAGATGATAGACTATATGTAACTATGTAACTATCTTATAGTAAACCTTTTTGACCGCACGTTGTAATCCTCTCTTTCTTTGCTTGTCATATCAAAAATTGTTTTCATCATGTTTTCATAATGCGCCGACATACTGATATTTCTTCTTGACATCATCCTTTTTTGAAACTTAATTGCTGAGGATGCATCCATTTGCGCATTTTCGGATCCGATTCCTTGGCCATAGATAACATAGGAAGGAACATTATTGGCAATATTGCCATAAAGATGTGAAGATATTCCAATTCTCATTCCACAATAAATATTTGTGCCTATTGATGTTTTGGACATGTCACCAAAAAAAGAACCTAACTTAGTTATGCCCGTATCTTTTTTTTCATCTCCAATTTTCATTGACACTGTTCCATAGGTCATTTTAAGATCGGATGTAGTTGTATTGGCGCCAATATTCACCCATTCCCCGACATAGGAGTGGCCCAAATAACCAAAGTGAGATTTGTTAGTATAATCCAAAATTATTGAAGAATCGATTTCTCCACCTATGCGACAATTATTGCCAATATATGAATTGTTGATAGTCGAATATGGTTTTAGTTGTGTGAGTTCCCCAACATAAGCAGGACCAATGATTGAAGATTGACCTATAACGGATTCAGGTCCAATGTAGATAGCCCCACCACTCGCATCAAGGACAGTTCCTTGGCCAATATTAGAAGTCTCGTCCACAAAAATGGGATTTTTGCCAATAACTTTTACTTCCTTAGGGACTTTATTTTTTAGTTTAAGTTGATGTTGTAATACGTTTTTAAGTCCAGAAATGAGATCCCATGGCCAACTGTAGAGACTACCACATTCATCCACGCTATTAATATGAATTATTTCTGCTGTTAATTTACTATTCCGAGCGTCTTTATCATGAATTACTGATTCATAGAGATATTTATAGTCTGATTTGTCTAATCTTGCTATTAGAATCTTGTCTCTATAAGAGACCAAAAAGTTCTTTCTCTTATTCATTTTCTTAAAGAACGATGTATGAGGAAAGAAAAGTGAATTGACGAATATGTCAGTAGAGTCGTATTCGAATTTGTTTACATTGCAGTTTGGATGTCTCTGCCTGGTCATATTTTCTAAATATTTTCGTGTTAGAAGTTTTGCTGATTTAATATTAAAGTAGTCAAAAGTTGTCAGGCTCCCAATTTTAAGGTCGAACAATGATCTTGTATAGCTAAGTGGTACAAATTTCTTCCAACTAGTATCTTCAAAGAGAACGATACTCATGATTTAGATTTTTCCCAAGCGCTCCACATATTTTTTGTATGTTTGTAGGTATGATTTTTTATCCCCTATATCAATGAATCCTGATTCTATTTTAAATCCATTTACGAGTTTTTTCATATCCAACGCCTTTCGAACAGCATCATCCATTCCATATGCGTTTGAAGTAGGTATCAAATCAATAAACTCCGGTTCCATAACATAGCATCCTATGTTTATTAATCCCTTTATCTCGGGTTTTTCATTCCATTCGGTAACTCTATTGTTACCATTTATGTCAATGAAACCGTACTTTAGTCTTGCTTTGTAGGACAATAAGGCCATGGAAATAAATGCACCAAGCCTGTCATGCTCATTTATCATTTCCTTAAGTGAGAACTCATAAATGGCATCCCCGTACACACAAACAAATCTATCATCGATAAATTTTTTGGCGGTTAATAGCTGTCCTGCAGTTGCAAGCGGTCTATCGGATCTTGCATATTCTATCTTTATACCCAGCCTGCTTCCGTCTTCAAAATAGTCTTCTATCGATCTATGTAAATAACTTACACAGATTATTATATGATCTATGCCGTTGTCATCATTCTTTAACCACTCAATAATGTGTTCTAATAAGGGCTTATTTCCCAGTGGCAACATAGGTTTAGGAATGAAAAATGTATATGGTTGAAGACGGGTTCCAAGACCTCCAGCTAAAATTATTGCCTTCATCTAAAATTATAGTTAAATTGAACTATAATATAAGGTAAAAACCATTCAAATATTTTTATCTTCAAGTACTTTTTTCACCTTTTCAACAACTTCCTGAGGAGTCTGCCCAAAAATTATTATCATTGGCTCCTTTCCGATATCCCCTGAATGATATATGACGTCGGCGTCAGGGTTGGCGCTTAACGCTCTACTGATTCCCCATGGAACAGAGCTACCCTCTCTACCTTTGATGGTCTTTGGTTCCTGTTTTCTATTGTAGTGAGCTACTCGATAAAATCTGGTACATCTTCCTAACACTCTTTTATCATTTTTGATGTTAATTGCTGATCTTACCAGTTGGTTGGTTTTCATATATTCCAGTACTGAGGAGGCTACATGTCTTGAAGCGCCAAACTTAATACCGGCGGCTGGAACACTCCTTTCTCCGGCCCTTACAATACGTCCGCTGACTCCGGCAACATCGTCGACGCTTTTGGCATTGGGTATTGCGTAGACAATATTTGATTGAGTTTCTGGGATTAATCTTGCAAAATTGTTCATGCTTGTTAATTCCTCAACTGCCTCAGTCAATTCTTTTAACACATTATATCTGCAAGATTGTTCATACATAGTTGAAATCGGGTTATTAACCGGAATCCCTCTTCCAATTTTGATAATATTGACAATTGAATTGTGCACATATTGACTTGCCATAAAGCAGGCTTGAACTATTGGAATTTGCAATGCTATAAAAGCGGTCACTGCAGCAGAAAAGTTGCAACCACTTCCATGAGTTTCAACTATTTTTATTCTATTATTTTTTAGTATTGTGAACTTTCCCTGATAATCTAAGATTGTGTCTGTAATTATTTCATCGTCCTTTCTAAAATGACCGCCTTTTACAACAACATTTTTTGCTCCCAGTTTTTGTATTTTTAAAGCAGCTTTTTTTATATCGTCTTTGTTCTTTATCATAATCCCGGACAGCGTTTCTGCTTCGTGTATATTAGGAGTGATTACGTCGCAAATAGGCAGTAGTTTATTCTTAAAATCGTATAGAAATTCCTTTTGAAGTAGTTGCGCTCCAGTACCAGCGGAAATAATTGGATCTAGTACAATAGGGATTTTCAATTTATTTAGGGCATCGCTTACTGCGGTAATAATTTCATTATTGTACACCATTCCAATCTTTAATGCATGTATTGGAATGTCCGATAATACCGACATGATCTGTTTTTTAACTGTGCCAGCATCAAGCGGATGGATGTGGTCTACATTCGATGTATTTTGTGCGGTTATTGCTGTGATGACAGTGCATGAGTATACGCCTAATGCAGACATGGTCTTTATATCTGCTTGAATCCCAGCACCACCACTTGAATCGCTACCCGCTATTGTTAGCGCCGCTTGTACCAACATTGGAAATATTCTGAAAATGGATTATTCAGTCTATCGGAATTCTGGTCCTAATTATTTGACTACTCGTAATCTGTAAAAATGCTATTGATGTTCGACAGTAATTCATCGCGTAATTGAATTACCTTTGTGCGCTTATCGCCGTCCAAATCAGTCTGTAACAGTACATCTAGACCTTGTACTAGATACTGGATATTCGGCAGGGTAAGCAAGGATTTTGAATATTTAGACACATCTTGATTGCTCAATGAATTACTTTGTAGCCGGTTAATGTTAAGTATTGTGGATTAGTTGGCTTTGATTTGATTATGAGACTACCTAACAAAAAATTCCTTTCCGTAGGCTATTTCAAATTTCTTTAATAGATTGATACAACCAGGTTCGACGAACACATTTCTTTTTTCATCTGTGTGATATGCAATTAAACTATCGCGATTCTTTCCAAATATCGATCTTCCACAAATTACACACCTGTGGACTTCATCAAACAGGTCTAAGGCTTCAGAACCATAAGCATTGATAATAAATTTACTCCCGTCCATACCTTCAGCTTCAATGTAGTAATATTCTATCCCGTTGTTCATGTAAATTACTTTTTCTGGCAGGAAACTAAATCTATATTTTTTATTTACAAGGTCGTGAACCAGGTTCTTTATGTCGGATGGAACAACTGGTTTATGAACTAATTTACTCCCAGTCAATTGAGTTATCCTCCCTTTTGAATTTAAGCAAGTCAATCACACTTTATGTTCTGCTCAAATATAGATAAACCAGATTAAGCTTGGAATATGAAAATTTTAACTAAATTATGAAAACTAAGCTTCGGATTTGATGCTTTTTTGTTTGCTTATGATAACCGAAGGTATGATTGTTAATATCTTAATTAGAAAAAACTAATTTCGTAAAACAAAAGAAAAAATAAAAAATATTTTTTCGAGTTTATTTGGTGTATTGCTTTTGTGCGGATGTAAAGAAGTTTGACCATGTATTTGCCAAGTTAGCATTAAACTCGGTAACAGTGTCAAATGTCTTGCCATACAATTTGATATTTTCTCTGGCTGAGTTCAAAATATCTATTGCTAATTGATTTGCAGTATCAAACACATGGAATGCTTGAGAAGTGAATTCGTTTGATTGTTTTCTGTATTGCTCTGCATAAGGTGTAGTGACTGGTGTAAATGAATTTTTTACATTGTTTCCAAACCAGGTTTTTTGAATCGCAACTGTTCTGTTAATTAGTTCTTTAGTTACTTGGAAGTAATCTTGCTGTAGATTTGAAATTGATTGTGCGTATTGTGGCTGATATTTTGAAATTTCATCGATAGTTCTTAACATAGTTTGCTTGCACGTGTCCAATAATTCGGTGTTTTCTGCTACATTTTCTCTAGATTTTTCTGTCATTTTTCTTCACCATTTAATGGCATTAAAAGGGTATATAAATCTTTGGTAGTCAAAGGGTATCAAAGGTATTGACGACCATACATATACTATAATAGGAGTAGGGAGATTCGTATGATTTGCACTTATTTTCATATTAAAAATGGACAAACAATGGTTTCAAAAATTCAATAAAAAAATAAACCCCCCACCGGACAATAACTCAGATTATGCAAATAAGCCACTGTAATTTTCCTGAAGGTATTCTTTATGATTTGGATAATTTCATTTGGATAAAAAAAGATGACCGGGATGAATCTGTCTTCACCCTGGGTGCAACGACAATTCTTGCCGCCTTGGCGGGAAAATTAACGAAAATTAAACTCAAAGAAATCGGCACTACTGTAGAGAAAAATAAAAGTGTAGCATCAATTGAAAGCCTTCGATATTTTGGTATGGTGAGATCACCTGTCAAGGGAAAAATCATTGAGGTTAATAACGCCTTATCTAGCAATCCCAAATCTGTAAACGATTTTCCATATGATGATGGATGGTTTGTAAAGATAAAAACCCAATATTCAGATGCAACCAATGATTCTGATTTTAATACTGAAAATCTAAAATTGATTAATGAATGTCATGATGAAATAAAAAAACTTATAGACAAGCTTCACATCCGGTGTTTTTCAGCGTTTCCTGATTATGAGATGTTTGAGATTGGAGTAGAATGTGCAGCAACACTTACAAAGCTGGACGAATTAATTGGCAAAATTGATTTGGGAAATGTAGTTCACGTTGTCTCTGATGATACCTCTGCGGATCTTGAAATGATAAGATGGTCCGAAGAAAGGGAACAAAGTCTTTTAGAATATAGAAAGGAAGGAACACTTTATCATTTTATAGTAAAGAAAATAAAGTAAAGTAAAAAAATTGAAATGAAAATGACATGGAATTACATGACTAGATTCAAGCCAAATAAAGTTCCATTTGACTACTTTTCAATTGGATTGTCTATCATGTTTCCCCATTCTGTCCATGACCCGTCGTAATTTTTGACGTTAGGATATCCTAGGAGATACTTTAGTACAAACCATGTATGCGATGATCTTTCACCAATTCTACAATACGAAATTACTTCTTTATCCGGCGTAATTCCTTTTGCTTGGTAAATCTTTGCTAGCTCATCAGCCGACTTGAATGTTCCATCCTCATTTACTGCCTGAGCCCACGGAATATTTGCTGCACCCGGAATATGTCCACCCCTTTGAGCATGTTCTGTCGGATATTCTGGAGGAGCCAATATTTCTCCGGTGAATTCTTTTGGACTTCTAACATCTACTAGCACCTTACTGCCAAGAGTATCACTCACATACCTTAGAAACACGCGTATGTTGTTGTCAGGATCAGAACTTTTGAAATTTCCTTTCGGAAAAGTTGGCACATCCTTTGTAAGCGCTTTGTCTTCTTCCAGCCATTTTTTCCTTCCTCCATTCATCAATTTCATATTCTTGACTCCATAATACGTCAGTGCCCAAAATGCGAACGCAGCAAACCAATTATTAAAATCTCCATAAAGGATTAATGTAGTATCATCACTAACTCCTACTCTTTGCAACAAATCCTGGCATGCTTGCTTACTTAGAATATTTCTTGCAAGAGGATCGTTAATGTCAACTTTCCAATCTATAAGGACTGATCCTGGTATGTGTCCCAAGACATAGTTTGCAGTAGGATCATAATCTACCTCAGCGATGCGAACTTTGGGATCGTTTAGATGATCTTCAACCCATTTTGTATCAACTAGAACTTCTGGATGAGAATAATTCAATTCATAACACCTACCTTAAATTTACTTTTTAGCTTATATTAGTTTTTCACGAATGAATACTCGGAAAGTGGTAATATTACTTGAAACTAAAACAATGAAAGTGATAATTGATTAGCCATGATCAGCACCTCTATATCCTATTTTCAATTCCGCATCACCGTCATATTTTGGCTTGATGGCAAGTTGTCCAGGAGTATATATCAGATGCTCTTTTGTAAATGATGATAATTCATAGTCGTTTGTCATATATAGTGCATAAAAAGGGCAAGCATCAACACACAGACCGCAAAACA
>JALYLJ010000107.1 GCA_030774295.1 Thermoproteota archaeon | reverse complement strand
CCTCTACACTCTTCACAAGTAAATGTGCCCTCACTATACATTAACAAATCAGACCATTCTCCGCATTCGTCACAATATCCAGATACGTTGGAAGCAGGCCGGCCAATTTCACCCCTGATAATTCCTGCTTTTTCTGATACTACGTCCACTAATTCTGGCGTAACTGCAATGACATCTGATGCCGAGATGATACCAACCAGTCTTCCCTTATATACCACACCTAAACGTTTTATATTATTTTTTCTCAAAACACGTGCAGCCTCTGTAATACTTTCCTCTGATTCGATTGTGTGAATTGGCTTCATTATCTCCGAGGCTTTTATCAATCCCGGTTTAATATCTTTAATAACGCCACCAGAAACGATATCCCAGTCAGTCACGATCCCAAGTGGGAGTTCATTTTTACTAATGACAATGCTTCCGATTTTCTGGTCGCTCATTTTAAGGGCAATATCCCTTAGCGTATCTTCTGGGCTGGAAGAGATCACAGGGCTATTCATGATGTCTCTAACCAAAACTCTGGTAGTCATATTCGCATCAACATGTTCCCTTAGTTGTTTTTTTGCCACAATATCAATTGAATCCATCTCTTTAATTGCTTTACTGATTGGTAATGGAAAACTGCATGCTAATGTGACAATATCAAGATATATTGATTGAAAATAAATCATGATATGTTATTAAAGTAGCAAAATAGCGTAGGGCTGTTTTACTTAGGACGGATCTTGAACCAAGTCGAATGAGCCTCCCTTTCCTACTGACAAAATCTTTGAAGAACCTGTGGGAAGAATTTTTATTAAATCATCGATTGTAATTTGCTTAGTATAACTGACCAAGCTGGGTTCTGATTGCGCAAGTATCTTTACAAATTCACTTTTAATTTTCTTGGCCAATCCCACAACGTCCACTGCTCCAGGAATCAGCACTGCATGAACAACGCTTCTCTCTGGAACCGCTTCATACGGACCGCAAATTATCGAATATCTAGAATTGCCAAGCCTTGTTAGACCAATTGCTAATCTCAAATCAATATTTTTGACAAAATTCCTTTTACCTTCTATAACAAAGGATCCTTTTGGCAAATACTGTCCACTAGGAGCACCTTTTTTTATTTGTGAAGGGAACACCCAATATGCGTCCGCTGAAGACAGACCCTCTTTCCAGGCCCTACTAAATGAGACAGTGGCCTGGGCAACTTGCCTTATATCTACAGTGGAATCTAGTTTGTCTTTGCCGTTTTTTAATAGAAAAAATGGAGAGCCGTGGATCTCGGCATGAAATACAATGTCCCCGTCAGTCAGATGTTTCCTTATTATCGCCGAATTAGATGATGCATCTTTTCCGCCAACGATAAGCAAGCCATCAGAGGTAAAGCACCAGCGATATCTTTCGTACCATTCCTTTTGCTCCTGTTTCTTGAATTCTATCTTTTTTTCAACGTCCATTGTTTTGTCATGCAGCTGTTGAATCTTTGACCTAATCTTTTGACTCGCCTCTTCGATTGTGTCAATTCCACGTTCCAATTCTTTTGCCCTAGTGAAAAGGCATGAAGCAAGTGTCGGGAAACTCGGAGTTACAGGGATGAATTGGTCTGCCACTTCTATGTACTGTTCCCCCTTTTCCTTAACAATCCGCGAATGGTGTTTTATTAGGACTGTGTCAAATTCTGTATCCTCTAATTTGAAAAAACCTTGTTGGCTCAGAGCCATTAAATCCTTGGCTAGATTTCTCAGGGAATTTGCCCGTATGATTACCTCTTCCTTCGCCTTTTCTTGCTGTTCCAAATCATGCTTTATATCTGCCATTTGTTTGTCCAAGTTCATAGTCTTCTGACTCTTTGCGAATTTCAAAATTTGATTTCCGAGAACATAGTCAATTGCATCCATGAAAGTAGAAACCTTCCTTATCTCAGGATTTTTGTCGTCATAAATACGAATGGGAAATGCGTCTAGAGCGTTTCCAGTGCTATCCGTCAATATGGCAGGGTCATGATTCTTTCCTGTGACCACATCGCTTACAACTTCCATAATATTTGTGTAAATGGACTGCATCTCAATATCGGCCAGTTGATTTACTGTTGCTGTTGGCTGAATACCGGACCTTCTAATTACTTCATCCACGAACTTCTTTGGCATTGAAGTACAGGCTCCTAGCCACTTGGCCACGTTAGACTCGTCAGACTGAACTGTATGTTTACTAGTTAAGAGATGCTCTAGTGACATATTGAAAACATCCTCTCCGCGTTTCGGCGGAAAGACATATTTTAATCCAACTCTGAGAGTCCTGTGCCTAACTTCGATGGCCCGTTGTAAGCCTAGTATTGTCATTGCAGCGTCACACAGTATCATGTTGCCATTCCCAAATATCTCTACAACGAGTATCCTCTCTGTGTCATCGTTTCTTCTGAACTTCACAATGAATATTCGTTCGCTTCCCATTTGCTCTAAAGATACAATCTTGCTTCGTTCAATTTCTCGGGTCAATATGTTCACCATTGGATTTTCCTCTATTGTCTTGAACCTGGTATTCGTTATCCAAAGGCCTTGGGTAGAGATCATTAGCATTATATCAGGTTCACGAGAATGGTGTAATTTGAAGAAAAGAGCAGATTGTGTCACCGGAATGATATCACTCACATAATATTCCGAGGAAATTTTTGATCTTGCTTCATTTAAAAGGTATCGAAGTTCTAAGCCTGATAATTCCATATTCTAATTCTGCCACAAGATAAATATTAATTAACGAAAAGTAAGATTTCGGATCGGAAGGAATTAAACCTGCAGTTTATGAAGCTTAGCCGATTGGAACAGCTAGATAGAATATACTACATGAGAGCTATCTTAGGGATTATAGCAGGAGTGATACTGGGAGTTGCTCTCAATCCGTCTAATAGGGGCTCGGCTCTAGAATTTATTGTTTTGATTGGGTTTATCCTTTACATCATCTCTTATATCGCAGCCAAGAAAATTGGAACCAGAGTAAAGTCAGAAGAAAAGCGTAAACTTGCCACTAGCGGAATATTTCCCTTTATTTTCTTATTGCTTATGTTCATGATTCTTGTATACACCGGATTACACGGTAATCGCTAACACTCCAATCCACAACAGAAAAATATTTGTTTCCATAATCATCTAGGTCTCTTACCATGAAATGGGACTACGTAACACCTGGAATACCTGATGATTTGTTTGAGAGACGTGAAGATGTGCCCATCACCAAAGAAGATATTCGAGCATTGGTTATCAGCAAATTAAGACTTAGAGACGATTATCAAGTCATCGACGTAGGCTGTGGTAGTGGCAGCATTACAGTCGAAGTATGTCTTCAAACAAAGAAAGGAAAAGTGTATGCAATAGATATTAATCCAGAAGCAATAGAATTGACGCAGAGAAATTTAATGAAATTTGGGGTAAAGGCCGAGTTGATACTCTCAAATGCCCAAGATGCACTGCCGTCGCTTCCGCTCGTAGATGCAATTATCATCGGAGGTACAAATGGAGAGCCTGAAGAGATCATTAGACTGTGTACTCAGCGCTTAAGGAGTAAGGGTAGGATTGTGATTGACACAATTTTGATCGAAACCGTCTTTAAAGTATTAACAGC
>JALYLJ010000106.1 GCA_030774295.1 Thermoproteota archaeon | reverse complement strand
GAAAAGTGGTAGTTGCAAAGAGACTAATTTCTCTCCAGGGAATGGACACTATTATAGAAGAGATAGAATCTCCTCTGCCCGTTTTTATAACTATCGACCCTTCTTACAAGTTGGCTTTTGGTACTGTTTCACAAAGGCTCGGGGCGAATAGGTACAGTAAGGAAGGTAGAAGAAAGTCGGAGAATTATGCACAATTTTTGAAAACTTATGATAGTCAAAAATTAGACCTGGACCCTAAACTGGTAGGACTCCCGGGTTCTCCAACCATAGTATACAGAGTAGAAAGAATCCCCAGGGCAAAGACCAATCGTAAAACAGCAATAATAGATCCATCAAACCCCGACAATCTAACTCCAGCAGTTACAAAAATAATCGAAATCGCCAGAGGTCAATGAAAATGTCAAACGCTACAAATCAAGATATTGGCGCAAACAAGGACGAAAAATATAGACATATCTACGTAATAATTGAGCATTTTGAAGGTCAGGTGGTACCGGTAAGTTTGGAAATGCTGGGTGAAGCTAGAAGATTGATGGATGATTTTAACCAAAAGTATCAACTAAGAGAAAAGGTGGTAGCTGTCTTACTTGGTAGCAATGTCAGAAAATTATGCGATGAATTAGTAACATACGGAGCTGATGCAGTCATTTATGCTAACCATGATGAACTAAAGTATCCTCGAAATGATATCGATACCCGAGTGATAGTCCAGATTTCAAAGGATGCAAAAATCACCAAGGAAATAGAGCCTGAATACGCAGGAACATTTGTAAAACCAAGATACATGTTTTTTGCTGCCGATAATATTGGCAGACATCTCTCTTCGACCGTATTAGCAGATCTTGAATCGGGTTTAGCATCAGACATTAACAAGCTTGTGATAAGTGATCTCGATATTAGGCATGAGCATAAGACAAAAGGTCAAAGTGTGCGATATGAAAAAATTCTAGAAATGTATCGTCCAGACTTTTCTGGTTTTTTATGGACAACAATACTATGTCTTGATAACAAGAATCCGGAAATTCAAAGAGAATATCATCCGCAAGGGTGCAGTATTATACCGGGTGCATTTAAGCCTATGGAGAAGGATAATTCAAGAAATGGTACAGTTATAGAATATTTCCCTAAAATAGACCAAGAACCGAAAATTAAGATAATAAAAAGAAGCGTCATTGAAAAAACAATCGATTACGAAACTTGCAAGATAGTAGTCAGCATGGGGCGCGGAATCAAAGATAATCCAGAGCAAAATATTAAGCTGATTGAAGAATTTGCAGAATTACTTGGAGCAGAAATTGGTATAACTTTGCCGTTATCAAAAAAACCATATCAAATAAGCCAAAGTATGGATTCAAAGTATATGATTCCTGACAGAGTTATAGGTACTAGTGGTAGCAAGATTGCGCCAACTCTTTACATTGCAATAGGCCTGAGTGGAGCTGTGCAACACATAGCAGGTATGAAAGAATCCGAAATCGTGATTTCAATAAACATAGATGAAAACTCCCCTATTGTAAACGAATCTGATATTTTTATAAAGGGAAGAATGGAAGATGTTATTCCAAAACTTGTTGACAAAATAAAGGATCAAATGCAAGCTATTTCTGTCAGGAGTACCTAAATTTGGAACAATTCGACGTAGCCATTGTAGGGGGAGGTTCTGCAGGGCTATCAGCATTAAAAAAATTATCAGATCTCAACAAAAGTGCCATTTTAATCGAAGCAGGTGATAAAATAGGAACCAAAAACGTTTCGGGTGGAATTTTGTATTCTAAAAATGATCCTCCTGGAAGGATCTTCAATGTTGAAGATGTTTTTGGAGAAGACTTTGAATCTAGTGCACCAATAGAGAGATTAATAAAGAAATATTATCTTCATGCCACATCTGGCAACAAAATCTTTACAATGGATTTAACTCCACTTCACGAGTACAAGACGAATTTCGGTTTTTCTGTTCTTCTAAATAGGTTAAATCCGTGGCTTGCAGAGAGAGCTTCTGAATCAGCTGAGAAACAAGGTGGGGGAATTATCACTGGGGTTCACGTTTCTGATATACAATGGATAGAGAACAAGACCATCGTTAGGACAAATGAGTTGGATGATTTCCAAGTAAAATCAATAATTGCAGCTGATGGAATAAACTCTGAAGTAGCGGAAATTACCTCGGCTAGAGGCAAATTCAATCCAGAAGAAGTTTACTTTGGTGTTAAAGTAATAATAAAACTACCCGAGAAAATAATAGAAGAGAGATTTCATCTTGATTCGTTAGAAGGAGCTGCACATCTATTTGCAGGTGATATTACGTTGAATCATGTGGGCGGTGGGTTCCTCTATACAAATCGCGAAACATTATCACTTGGAGCCGTATACCAT
>JALYLJ010000105.1 GCA_030774295.1 Thermoproteota archaeon | reverse complement strand
CATGGATTAAGGTATGTGAGATAAAGACACTAAATAGCGGTGAAATGTTAGATTTTGATCACAATGATAAAAAAATTCTAATTACAAAAATAAAAAACAAAATCTACGCTACTGATAGGATATGCACACACGCGTATGCCGATCTTTCTACCGGATTCTTGAATGAAGACGATAACACAGTTACCTGTCCACTCCACATGTCTAGATTTAATCTAGAAAGTGGGGTACCTGAGAATTTACCAGCCGAAGAACCTCTCAAGACATATGGCACAGAGGTTAAAGACGGTTGGGTTTACATTTTAATTTGACAAGATAATAAAAGTTATACCGTCTTATCACGTTGTACTTTTTTCGGTCTAATGGAATAGATTAACAGTCCAATTATAATTGCCATTATGATGTAATTAATAGGTGGAGTTATAATCATTGAAATTGTTCCTATCTTTGGTACTACATATACAACTTTTCCAACGTAATTCTCTGTAAATAGTGGGTAGTCTATTCCTGGGATGGAATAGGGGTTTGCATCTCCTCTTGTTCTAATGACTTCTTTTTGAAAAAAGTTGCCAATTTCAGCTACTCTGTGTACTATAACCTTTGGTTTTCCATCTTCCGTTTTAGCTTCAGGTGCTCTGAAAACTATAATGTCTCCGACTTTAAGATTATTAAATGAAGTATCAAAAGAATTATTCTTAATTATTACGATATCGCCTATGTTTATTGTAGGAATCATACTACCACTAACTACCACATAAAAAGGATTAAAGGATCCAAATAATGTGTGAATAGAAAGTAGACCGCCCCCAATAATAATTGCAATTCCAATCAAACTATATATCGTATTTTTGTTCATTTTGGATATATCTTTGTAATCAATTACAATTGACCATTAAAACCTATTGATCGAAATCGGAATCATGACATTAAAAAATATAACTAGTAAAATTACTTTACTTGCTTATGGAAAAAAAGGAGAACAATCTACTTTCACGAGAGGAGTCTATCAAGAACAAAGAAAGATGTCATGATTTACTCTTAGCGTCACAAAACGTGCGCTACGTGGGTATGATAAATAATTTTGGAAGGACAATTGCCGGACAGTTACGTGCAGGCCTCGTACCATTACTGAATGTTGAACATGCAATAAATGAACATTTTATTGAGGCTACCCGTAATCGGTTACGCAAAGCATTTGATCCCGTTTTGGGCAACACGCTATACACTCTAACCGTAAATCAGAAGGTGATAACTTTGACTATTCCGATTCAATCTGGGGGATACTATTATATCACATTGGATAATGACATTGCAAGCCAAGAATTAATAAAATTAGTAGATTTGCTAACTGAAAAAATTAATAGTTATTCTAGTTAACACCAATTTATTTAGCAAACGCCTTTAATCTCTTTTTGAATTCCACGTCTTTTGCTATTGATGGATGAGAAGGATCTACCAATATAATTTCATACCATATGTTTTTACCATCTTTATAAAGGAAATAAGAACCCATAACTTCCATATTAGGATACTTTTCGTTTACTCTTCGTTGAGCAACTAGCTTCATACTTTCTGCTTGCTTAATTCTAACTACACCTAGGTGTTTTGGCCTTCTACCAGATACGGGACGTTGCTTTCTCATTCCGCCTCTTCCAACTTTTGTGCGAATTACAATGATGCCCTGTTTTGCTTTGTAACCCAGCTTGTGAGCTCTATCCAGTCTACTAGGTTTGTCTACTCTATGTATAGTGGGTTCTTTTCTCCATGCTATTGCTCTGCTCTTTAATTCCTCCGAGTTGGTTTTCCACATCTTAGTCCACATATCGGCCATGTACTGATGCATATAACAGATAATTCCAGACAAGACCTTAATATCTGTATTTTGTTGACTCGCAATAATGCCAATAAAAAAGAGCAAAAATGAATCGTTTCTGAGATTGACCTAATATTTCATCTATTGGTCAGCAGTGTCTGGATTACCTTTTCTGCTATGACCGTTGAAGCAAGCTCCTGTGCTTCTTTTGTTTGAGCAGCAATATGAGGAGTGCAAATGATGTTTGGCAGTTGTAGTAACTCGGTGTTGGTCGGAGGTTCTACTTCGAAAACATCGAGTGCTGCTCCAGCGATTCTTTTTTCACTTAACGCAGTAAACAAAGATTGCTCATCTATTATTTCTCCTCTAGATGTGTTGATGAGATAGGCGGTTGGTTTCATGTACGACAGTGTTTCTGAATTTATCAAATGTTTAGTATCGGCAGTTAATGGTACATGACATGTGACAAAGTCTGAATTTTCAAGTAGCGTCTTTAAATCCGTTTTTATCATTCCTACTTCTCTAACATATTCTTGATTTATGGGAAAAATGTCGTAGCCTATCAAGTTCATACGGAGACATTTTGCTATTCTACCGAGATTTCTTCCTATATTTCCCACTCCGATTATTCCCAAATATTTTCCTCTAAGCTCGCTACCAACGAGTTCTTTTTTTAACCATTTGCCTACCTTTATCCCATCGTTGGCCTTTGGAATATTTCTGCAAAGTGATAACATATGGCCTATTACAAGTTCTGATACTGCATTCATTGCAGCCTCAGCAGCATTCATAACCTTAATTCCTTTAGTATCCGCATAATTCGTATCAATATTATCCAATCCTACGCCTACTCTGGCAATGATTTTGACGTTTGGAGCAGCGTCAATTATGTCCTTTGTTATCTTGGTTCTGCTTCTAACTATTATTACATCGCAGTCTCTTACAGAAGAGATTAATTCATCATGCACAACATCGGGTTTGTAATCGACAACCAAGCCCGCTTTCTTCAATATAGAAATTCCTACTTCATCTATGGCATCGCAGATAATTATTCTGCCCTCAACCTGCATGAGATTATGCAAATTGTAGGTCTTATAATTTGGTTGCTAAATTATTGCAATTTCCTGTAGCTAGAGTTAGAAATTATTTCGGCGATTACCGCATCAACATAGTACTTTTGCTTCCCTTGCAAGTCATTTATTTCCCATGCAAAATGACTACCGCCAGTATTAGTAGTATCCGTATGACCGATAATTTTTCCAATATTGTTTTGTTCCGGATTTGACTCATACACATCCCCATCAGACTTTACATAAACATAGTGGGGAGGTTTGTCTAACCGGTCTTCTGATATATTATACGTGCTGACTACCCTTGCTATGGCCACGTCTGGAGGAATTGGCAATCTTGACAACGAGGGTCGATTTTGAGAATCCTGGAGACCCAAAAAAACAACAAGTGTTACCAATATTCCAAAGGATATGGTAATTAAGATTCTTTTATTCACCAACTAGTCGACCTCATTCTATACATCTATTGATTAATTGTTTGATCGATTGAATTAAACACGAAAACATATCAATATCACACCGATTAATTTATCGATTATTATTTTGATCCTAGAATATTTTTCTTGGAAAGGGCATTGTCCAGATCTTCTTTTGTCATCAGTCCTTTTTCAAGGATCAATTCTCTTATGCTCTTGTTGGTTGTCATAGATTCCTTGTATATCTCAGATGCTTTGAGGTATCCTATATGCGGATTAAGCAGAGTGACCAATATGGGACTTTTTTCTACAAACGAAGCTAGTTTCTGCTCATTTGCTTTCAACCCATCTATCATATTTGTTGCATAAACTCCCAGAAAGTTTTTTAACATATCAGTAGACTCCAACATGTCTTTTATCATTCCTGGTAACATTACATTTAATTCAAATTGACCTGACTGAGCAGCAAGAGCAACCGAAACATCGTTACCTACTATTATAAAACAAACCATGTTAAGACACTCCGACAGTGATGGATTTACTTTACCCGGCATTATAGACGAGCCAGCATGTACCGCCGGTATTGTAATTTCGGACAATCCTGCTATAGGACCTGATGCCATTAATCTTAAATCATTTGACATTTTTATTAATTCAATTGCAATATTCCTCAAAATAGAAGAACACATTGTGATGTCAAATTTACTCTGTAAGGAAAAGAAATAGTTCTGTGAAGGCTTTAAATTCAATCCAGATATTTGGGATAGATATTTGATTACCAACTTGCTGTAGCCTGGAGGTGCGTTAGCTCCGGTCCCGACCGCTGTTCCGCCAAGGCCAACATATTCTAAATCAGAACTTGTATCGACAATTTTATCCAGACCCCTCTTAAGGGAAAAGGCATATTCACTAAATTCCTCACCAAGTGTAACAGGTATCGCATCCATTAGGTGAGTTCGGCCTATTTTAATGACGTCCTTAAATTCCACCCCTTTTTTTTCAAGCGAAGCTATGAGTAAATTAAGTGAATCTTCAACTTCTTTCAAATTCATTAATAACGCAATATGCATCGCTGTTGGAAATGTATCGTTACTAGATTGAGACATATTTACATCATCGTTTGGATTAATAAATGAATAATCACCGATTTTGTGTCCACTAATTTCAAGAGCTTTGTTGGCGATAACTTCGTTTGTATTCATGTTAAATGCCGTTCCTGCACCTGAATTAATAGCATCCACTATAAATTGATCCAATAAATCTCCAGATAGTATTTTATCGCATGCCTTTACTATTGCATCGGCTTTTTCTCCATCCAAAATTTTCAAATCTCTGTTCGCCAGCGCTGCAGAACGCTTTATCATTACAAATGCCCTTATCATATTCAAGTGTGACCTCTGACCTGTTACTTTGTATTGGTTAGAAGCTCTCACGGTGAATGGTCCATAATATGCGTTAGCGGGGACTTTGACTTCTCCTAAAGAGTCTTTGTCTACGCGATACGACTCCATAAACACAAAAACCAGCAATGATCTAATAAATCAATCGACTCTGCATAATGACTAATCAAAACATGAAAATAATCGACATTCGACTAACCCATGTGTCCCAGTGCTATTACCACAAGTGACTACTTTACTCTCCAATGATTTTGACTAGTACGCGCTTGTTTCGACAACCATCAAACTCTCCGTAAAAGATTTGTTCCCAAGGTCCAAAATCAAGCTTACCATTAGTGATGGCTATTACTGCTTCTCGACCCATCACTTGACGTTTCAGATGAGCATCAGCGTTATCTTCTCCAGTATCATTATGCAAGTACTGTTTAATGGGTAAATGAGGTGAAAGTTTCTCCAGCCATCTTTCAAAATCGGCGTGTAAACCTCTTTCATCATCGTTAATAAAAATGCTTGATGTAATATGCATCGAGTTAACTAAACAAAGACCTTCACTAATTTTCGAGTCCTGTACAATTTTTTCTATCTCAGGTGTTATATTTACCAATTTGAATCTCTTCTCAACATGAAATGTTAAATACTTTGTAACCGAGTTCATATTACTGGAAAATTAAATTTGTTATTTAAATTTCTTATCGGTATCTGAATAAAAAAACTCTTATTACAAATATTAAATATTTCAAATCGCTACAAAATGTTCAGAAATAGGTTCGATGCAAATGCTGAGTTACTCATCTCAATAATTGCGGTTGCAATTGTCTTTGTGTTTCTTGTAGCATTTGAATTCAGTGAAAATAATAACTCATTTGGTCAAACAGATCAGTTTTCTAAATCTGAAAATGCTTCAAGAAGCCAAGCGATCTTACAGTTTCAAAGTCAATTTTGTGGAATGAATTCTACTCTCAATAGTAACTCATTCATTACTGAATATTTACTTCCGCAGAAATGCGAAATGCCGTTAGGTATTTTGGCAGATAACGATTCAGTTTGGTATGTATCCACCAAATTAGGGACTCTTGGCAAATTCGATGTTAACAATAACAAGAGTGAAGAGTTTAAAATCCCTGTTTGGGACAGTCGTTCGAAGCCCACTGACATGTCACAAACCTGGGATGTCAAGACAGATTCAAAAGGAAATATCTGGTTCACTGATGAAAAACAAAATGGAATATGGAAGTATGAACAAGAAAATAAGAATTTTAGTTTATTTCCTGTACCCGAACGACCTTCAGCGTTTGGTACAATCTATCCCGTTTCAATTGCATTCAACGGTGATGATGAAATCTATTTCGTAGGTATTCGATCAAAATCCCTTTGGTCGGCAAACGTCTCAGATTTGAAAAATATGTCGCCGCAAGGTATTTCAAATATTTCTATTCCACTATCATCATTCAATGGAATAGATCCAGACTTGGTAAGTACTGGTTCAATTGACATAGACAGGGACCGAAATGTCATTTGGTTATCGGTACTGGCGTTCGGAGTTAAAGGTCAATTGTTCAAGTTTAATCTTGTTACGAAGACATTCACCCCCTATGAGTTACCTGACCATCTTGACTCCCCGGTGGGAATTGCTATTGATAAAAAGGGCAACCCCTGGATAACTGATCATGGAACCAGTATTTTCTTTATGGTTAATTCTACCAATGGCAAAATTTCGGAATTTAGTACTTCGCCACTTTCGCGGATCTCGGCAAATATTCCAAAGGATTTCAGCTATACCTTGCCTTACTGGATCAGGATGGATGCAACGGGGAATCTTTGGTTCAACGAACATATTGGTAACAAAATCGCAAAATTCAACCCTACAGATGGAACGTTAGTTGAATATTGGATACCTACACAGAATAGCTTGTGGGCGCCCTGTACCCCAAATGAAAGTTCTTGTGGGATATCTAACACTCTTCAGTTTTCGATAGGAAAAAATAACCAACTGTGGTTCTCAGAATGGACAGAAAATAAACTAGGCATGTTGAATGGTTCAAAACCGCTATCATTTGTTGTGAATAGTATCTCCAAGGAATTCAATATCAAGCGTGGAGAAACTATTGAAATACCCCTAGTCGTATCGGCTAACCAGCAAGCAGACCTTAAAATGATTGCTTCATCCACGTTTACAAGTACAGGTAATTTTGGAAACTCATCTTTTTCGTTCAGCCAAAATTCATTCTCTATGAGCCCAGGTGAAACAAAGAATGTTACTTTTTTGCTTACTCCTTCAGCAGATCTAGAAAATCGTGAGTATACCTTGATGATAGGCGCGGAAAATAATGAAATGTCCTATCTTAATTCAATAAAAGTACATGTTTCGTAAACTAATTGGCCCGCTCGAGAGCTTCTATCCCGGGCATTTTATCTCCAGCCAGAAATCTGAGAGTTGCCCCACCTCCGGTTGATAAATGAGTTACCTCGTTTTCTGAGACCCCTGATTTTTTGAGAGCAGCAATGGAATCACCACCACCCACAAGTGTCGTTGCACCCCTCCAAAAAGCAAGAGCCATACTCTTTGCTACACTCATAGTCCCCGCAGAGAATTGACTGACTTCGAACATTCCCATAGGTCCATTCCAAAAAATGGTACCAAATCCGTTCCCACCGATTTCAGAAGAATACATCATAGAAGTTTCATTACCTATATCAAATCCACTCATTCCGTCTGGTATATCACCAGTAATGGTTGAAAAAGAGTTTTCCTCAGAAGAGACTATGTGATCAACTGGAAGGAGTATTTTTTCACCATGTGACGAAAGGGCTTTTTTCACCCAATCATAGTGTTCCTCATCAAATAGCGAATTACCAATTTTAAATCCTTTTGCCTTAAGAAACGTGTAAGCTGCTCCACCACCAATCAGTAATTTATCTGCCTTTGGTAGTAAATTTTCCAAAGCTCCGATTTTATCCTTAATTTTGGAACCTCCGATTACAAGTGTAAATGGCTTTTTTGGATTATATCTTATCATTGAAAGATATTCTATTTCTTTCTTTAAACTAAATCCTGACAATCGGACTTCAAAATTTCTTACAGCCCCATATGTTGAAGCATGTTTTCTGTGAGACGTACTGAATGCATCATTAACATATACATCGGCTAATGATGATAGGGACTTGGAAAATTCAGGATCATTATTCTGCTCCTCTGGATAGTATCTCAGATTTTCTAAAAGTAAAATGCTGCCATAATTTAGCTTGTCGATCTTGGCCTGCACCTCGGGACCAATGCAGTCGTCAATAAAGTCAACTTTCCTGTTGAGAATTTCTTTCAGTCTCGCAGCTACTGGAGCAAGTGTGTTGTTGTGATCACGGAATCTAGGTCTGCCAAGATGAGAAGCCAAAATGACCTTTGCTCCTCTTTTAACGAGATATTCAATAGTGGGAATTGCGCTCCTAATTCGGTAATCTTCAGTAACAGCACCGTTGTTAATTGTTATATTGAAGTCTACTCTTACTAAGACTTTCTTTCCATAATATTGAATATCATCAAGGTCTGATATAGATCTGAGCATCTATTTCCAAGTATGGCTTTTATGTACTAGTAGGATAAACTTTTCTCCTACTTTTAGGACAGTTGGCAGAATTGCAAGTTTTCCAGGGGTACGGTTACGTGTATAGATTAGTGTCTGACTTTCGAATTTCTATTGTAACTCTATCGCCCACTCTAATTCCAATATCTTCGTACTCCCTTACACTGATTTTGAATGTTGGAGAATCACTAACACCTCCACCGGACATCATTCTAGAGATATTCCCCATAGCTTTTGGAAGATTTTTCATCATGTCTTCCGGCGACGAAAATGCCATAACATTTGAACCTAATGGGTTCATTGGTTTATCGTTTTTGTAATCATTAGGGTCACTGAAACCAACGTAGACATAAGGACCTCCATCCTGTGCAGCCTCTATACGTGCTACAATAAAGTCTTTTTTCATACTTGCCATATTACTTATTGTTCTATAGCATATAATTGCCTTTCCATTAAATATTTTCCACCCAGAAAGAGCTAATTTAAAAAAAAGATCTTGCTTATTCAATCATGGACTACGAACTATAATTCATCGCCATCTTTTAGATTGTAATGTCTGATTTCTATGTCAGTAGTATGGACGTACTATGCTTTAGGAAGTTAAAATAGTAATTCTTGATCCTCGTTCCTTAAATTTGAAATGATTTTTATTTAGCTAATCTATATTTTACCAAATCATAGTAATTCATTTACATTGCAAGCCATGTCGACTTTGAATAACGAAATATGGGTTGATTATAATTTATTGAAAATCACGTAAGAGTACTGCATAATCAAAACAAATCTTGATATGCGTCAGGGGCTCTATATCCAATATTAATTATCCTGAACGCTCTGGCTTTTTAATGAAGTTATCTTGATACTTGTCGGACAGCCTAATTTGCTTGATGCAACTTTGAAACCGTCCTTTGCCATCTGGAGGTTTGCTTTTGAAACATACGCTTCAAATATCGACTGATCTGGCCTTACCCTGGCAGCAAGCCCAGTGGCCTTGCCAAATGCTCTCCTCATTCCCTCCTGCAATCTGTCTGCACCAGCAGTAGCAATCATTTTATTTTCACGCAGAACCACGTGAGGATAAACAGTAAGCCTAGAAAAAAAGCTCATATCTCCTGCTTGGGCCATTCTCTTATTTGCAGCCAGCCTTGCTGACTCGAGAGCATTGTGTCTAATCTGCATTTTCTCACTAACAATTAATTCAAGCTTATAATCATAATCTGCTTTAGATTGCCCTGACGAAAACCTTGCAATTTTAAGCTGAGGTTTTCCAGAAATGTATTCTCTCCTTACATAGGGCATTCCTTTAGTTTCTCTATAGTTAACTCCTTTCACAATTCATAACCTGTTATAATACTTAAATGCCTCTTTCAGAGTGATTTAATCGTTATGTCTTCAGAAGCAGATCAAAACGGTGAATTCCAAAATATAATCGAGGGGGTCTTAACAAGAAAATGCTTGATAAAGATTGAAGATTCAAGATCTCAAGATCAGCTTCGCAATAAAGGATTTGGAGACAAAGACGATAATAATTATTTGTTAGAAACTTACGAAGCTCTCTATCTTCTCTACCTTAACAAGTTAATCATAACAAATGGGAGTGTTGTTAGCTTTAGCGATCTACTCAAACATGTATTAAGATATGACAAGGATATCGTTACAAAATTTTTAGTATATAGAGACTTAAGGAGCAGGGGATACGTTGCAAAGGAAGGGTTTGGATTTGGTGCAGATTTCAGAGTGTACGAAAGAGGTGGGTATGAAAAGAAACAAGCAAAATTTGTCGTCTTTTGCGTTAATGAAGGCATTAATGTCAATGTCGGTGAGCTCTCAAAAAATGTACGTGAAATAGAAACAATGGGGAAAAGCGCAATAGCTGCAGTAGTTGAAAGACGTGGTGAAGTAATTTATTATAAACTCAGTAACATGAGGTTTAATGAAAATAAAAAACAAGAGACAACTCTGACGTTAAAGGAAAGAAAATAGTTAAATAAAAAGGGTCTGAAAATGCTAAATGCAAGGAGTGTCATTTAAAGAGATCTACTGTCAAGACTGCAAAATAATTTTGGCTAGATACAATGAAGATTACTTCTCCGATGCCAGTATTGATGAATTGTCTAAACTTCATTACTATTACCATGTCAAAGAAGGGCATTCGGTAATAATCCGGAAAAAAAACAATAGTGCCAAGTCGTTAGTTCTTTAAAAAAACACAGAATTAGATTAGAAGCAAGAATAATATCTTTGCACACCT
>JALYLJ010000104.1 GCA_030774295.1 Thermoproteota archaeon | reverse complement strand
AGGGGTTCGTGGGTTCAAATCCCACCCCCCGCATTAAACCTCCAATAGCAGTATCCAATCCGCTTCATCCTTTTTCATACCATTCAGCGTTTTCTTGTATCAGCACGATTTGAATGGGAATTCCTCGAATCAATTGGAATCTATCAAAACCATGATTAGAATCAAACCTTCATAGATTCTATTTACGAGACTATACTCTTAATTTTCCCGACTTTATTGAGATGGCATAAACTTGATTAAATTTTATTCATTTTGAGTTACAGACAGAGATATATTTCCCCAACATTCAATTTGCTAATAGCGGGGTGGGGAAGCCAGATATCACAGGCTAAGTTATCCCGGCGGGCTCATAACCCGCAGAGCGGTTTCCATTAGAGTAAACCTTGATGGCCGTAAGTTCAAATCAACCCCCCGCTACGTTTTTTAGTTTTCTCAAAATAGGTGGATAATCTGGTGAATCTTTTAAAATGATTTTAACCATTCTGAGTTGAGAGACTTGAAAATTTTTGGAAGATATGGATAAGTCTTTTCCATTCCAAATCTATGCAATGGTTTTGTCAAGTGTCGATGGGCTTTTAGGTTTGGTAGATATGTCCCACTTTGTAGATCTCTTGAGTTAGTAACAACTACTTTCGAATCACTTTTGTCTCCACAAATTTTGCATTGAAATCCCTTATTTTTCCCCTCCGATTTCATTCTTTTTCTACACTTATTGCAATATGGATTGATATTAGTCACTTCATCGACGATATTTAGGATTGAAAGATATTCAACGTTTAGTACTTTAGCGCCGTTGGAATTCGCCTTACTAACGGAAATACCAATGTCTATATTATCTCCTTCTATCAATTTCGAAGCAAGTTTTCCCAGACCTGTAGGTTCGTACACAGCAACCTGATATTTATTGTTAGTAGAGTTTGACACCTCAAAAAAAACATGGCCTCCACGAATAATTGTTGGTCTTTTGGTAACAAAGCATCTTATATATCCTGAATTATGGGTTCTGAGTTTTTTTATGGACAAATCATTTTGAAGATGCATATTTGTGCCCTGGTTTGTCCTAAAAACCATGTATCCCTCAAGTCTTTCAATGGGTAGAATATACTCTAGTGCTCTTATAACAGTAAAAGGGTCTTCTCCTCTAATCCCACAAAAGACAGGGTCCGGTCCATGTGGAGTAACAAGTACTCTGTCATGGATACTATCATAGCTGTTATAGGTAAATGGGTAAGTGTCAGTGTTTATTTTCAATACCTTTGATCTGTCAATTTCTCTAGGAGATCCACAAAACTGTTCTTTCCTGTAAGCAATTGCCTCGTACGTATGATCACATTCCAGCAAAGACCCAATTGAGGCAACTGCACCAATGATCCCCAATCCCTCACCAAATTTGAAAGTTTGTATAGAAAGCTGTGAAGCCAAATTCTCAGTCTCTTTGATATCAATGACATCATACATTGCTCTGCTACTGAACTGCCTCAAAGCGAGTGGTATGTCCTCCCCCTCAAATATTGCTACTCCTGGATTGGCACCATTGGACAAATCTGATTCTCTTCTCACTGTGTCTAGCAAATATTCTATTACCTGCTCAGGCTGCTGCGATTTCACCCTCAGGCAAACGGCCCCATTGCCCCTGGTTTTCCAGGGTATATTTGGATTAAGTCTCACAAGCAGTGGGTAATCGATAAAAATAGAATCCATCTCATTTTTCAGTTTGCACGTTATCTTATAGGCCAAATTTGTAGTACATCTTCCTCTTTGCGAATCAGTATCATCAAATCCAATATGAACAACTCTCGTATCCTTAGAAGCTGAATGAAACATGTAATTGAGACATACAGGTTCGTGCAAGCGATATTAATTTTATTGCAAAAGCCCGGTTTCAGCTAATGCGTGCATAATCATCCAGAAAAAAATCTCATCAATTAGTGCTCTCTAAAAGGTGAAATAAGATTATCAAAAACAAATAAAAAACTTAACATCGCACTTTGTTTCGTAACTCTTGGTAATTGAATCATGAAAACTATCTCTGTTATTGTTAGTTTTAGTTTGTTTATTGTATTTTCATTGTACCTTTCTCAATTTGAACTACCCGCATTATATCCAATGACATCTTACGCACTTGTATCAGACCTAAATCACGCAGGATACGACAAATTTGGTACTAGGGAAATTTATCCAACGAAAGAGGATGGTAGAGAATGGTATGTAAATATGAAAAATCCCATGGATGACAAGAATTTTTCGATTACCTTTGGCCCAAATATTACGAGACAAGAAGATGGTTCGTGGAGAATTTCTGCTCCAGTCGTTAGGATGAATGTAAAGACAATAGAAGGCGAAACAAATTGGAAGAATCTGGAAATGACAGGCTATGTAAAGATTCATTCCGTAATTCAAAATAGTAGCAACAAAGTAATAGAAAATGATCTTACCTGGTATGCCCGAGGCGGTAAACATAATCAAGAAATTCCGTGTGAAGCAACGGCCTATATGGGAGGCCTTTATGACACTGGTAAAGTAGGCTGGAAAAAAGAACTATGGTTCGTCGGGGGATACACAGATGAAAGACATGCTAACAAAGTTACTACACCTCTTATAGATAGGTGGATTGGATGGAAGGTAGTGATGTATAACATTAATAATAATTCTGAGGTAAAATTGGAATCATATCTTGATAATACAAATTCCAATTATTGGGTCAAGGTCACCGATCTTGTTGATGATGGTGGCTGGTACGCAAAAATGCCTGACTCAGATTTTTTTGGTGCTGAATGTTCCAAAGACAAGGACTTTATTATTACAAACTCGGGGTCAACGGCGACATTCAGATCGGATAATATGATTTGGGACTTTAAAAATTTGAGTGTTAGAGAAATTGAGCCATTAAAATCGTCCTACCACTGACAATCATATATTATCAATTATTTATTGTCATAAGTAGACTTAAGATTATTATGTCAAAATGCGTGTAATTAAAATCATCTACTTATGATTTGGCAAATTGTTCTATTAGCTTGTCTATTTCATTTTTTATCTTGTGTTTTGCAAAAACACCAAATACTGCTCCTATTTTTCCAAATTTAAGGTCTGCATCTATCTTTATTTCTGTACTTGAATCAGATTTTGCATTTAACTCTATTATCAAAACCGTTCCCCTTGTATCCCCTTCAATAACTTCGCTCTTGAGTAATCGATTAGGTTCCAAGATGTGTTTTACCTTCTGGTTTATTTCTTTTCCTGATATTGAAACGATCTCTTCAGTTAGTATGTGTTTGTCGGATTGTTCCACAATTTTGAAGGCCTTATATTTGTCAGGAAATAATGTCGGTAGCTTGCTTACATCTTTAATTACGGAAAAAATTCTCTCCTGAGGGATATTGACACTTTTGGATGATGTTACTCTAACCATGAGTCAAGTTATTTCTGCGGATTCTTAAACAATATGTTTCTATATGTGCATTCAACAAACTATCAAGTGGATGAAAAAATTTCGATATGAAACACTTTTATCATGAGTTTGAAGTGGATTGTGACATAGATAAAGTGTGGAAATTTTATACCAACATTAGACACCTTGAAGTAATTAGTCCGGATGAGATAAAATTGAATTTTACACACTGCTCTGATGAAATATTGAAAAAAGATAGTGTAGCATGTTTTAGCGGAAAACTAATAATAAATGCAAATTGGTGCTCAAGAATAACTTTTTTCGAAAAATATGAGTACGTGGATGAAATGGTTCGAAATGAAAATAGAGAACCACCATTTAAAATTTGGAAGCATAGACATACATTCAAGGAACTGAATTATCGCAAGACAGGAGTAATCGATCAAATTCAGTTTGAGTTACCCTATGGAATCCTGGGCAAAGTATTGGAATCTTTTGTATTATTCAAAATAGGCAACATTTTCAAACACAGGAAACTAATGACAATAGAGTATCTTGGAAGTTAATTACTATCTGATCTGAAATAATTCTCATTCTTGAGCCGATTCTTAATTAGAAAAAGCGAGATACATAATGCAGACAATGAAAGTCCTAGCATGGTACCAAAAATAAGATCATATGCGGATGACGATGGGTAATAGTGAAATTGATTATTATGTGAAACAATTAGAAATAGGTGAGTTTGCATGAATAAACCTGCTATTGTCGGACCTATTGAACTACCTATGATTCTAAGTAAGTTACTAATACCAAGCGAGATTCCAATTTGTTTGAATGAACTTTGCATCATTACGATATTAGTACTACTCACGTTTGCTAAGGAAATCCCAATAGATATTATTACTAAATATACCGATATATAGAATTCATTTGGTCTAATAAAAAAAAGCAAGAAAAAACCTAATGACATCGCAATAGTACCAATTACAAGGGGAGTTGTCTGCCCAATTTTAGTTATAATTAAGCCTACCAAAGGACCCAATATTAAAAGTACAAGTGCAAACGGCAGTTGGACTAGCGACATCTGAATCGCACTATTATCAAACCCAACGGGATATGGACTTTGGGCCAATATCGGCAGTGTTTGAAAAATAGTAAACATTGACATTCCTACGATTAGTAAAATTATGTTTGAAGACAAAATCCTTCTATCTAGGAATAATTGTGAAGAGATAAGTGGTGTCTTGGTTTTTCTTTCGAGCAGAAAAAAAGTAATAAAGCTTGCAACAAAAATAATAAAGAAGATTACGGCCGAATTAGGAATACCAAATAGATTTAATTGTTTATCATTATTATCAAAACTGTCAGTTCTGAGGGATGTGATGAATAAAAGAAACGTAGTAATGGTAACTCCTAGCAGTATCGCACCTCTTAAATCAAATTTTTGCTGCGATCCCTCATTGTTAGTATTGGAAATTTCATGTACGTCTTTTTCTTTTGGGATAAATCTCAAAATTATGAAAATCAGAATTACGGCTATTGGGATAATTGAAAAAAATGTCAGTCTCCATCCAAAATATTGTACTATAGTTCCTCCAATTGCAAGTCCAAGTACAGCGCCACCAGCAAACATGGAGCTAATAATACCTTGACTTACTGCTAGCTTATTTCTCGGAAATTGTTCCCTGACAAGTCCGAAAGTAACAGGAAATACGGAAATTCCAATTCCTTGCAAAATTCTTGATATTAGTAACATGACAAAATTCGAAGAGAACGGAGAAATGATAAGACCAACCGTATATATTGAAATGAGGATTATCATGATTTTTTTCTTTCCATATACGTCTGATAGTTTTCCACTTACAGGTGTCATAACTGCGCCTGCGACAAGATAAGCACTCAGTATCCAAGATGAAGTATTATATGATAAATTGAATTCATGGATTAATTGAGGGAGGGCCGGAAGAAGCATAGTTTCTGTGTACATTGATATGGTAGCAATAGAACTGAGAATTGCTAGCGTTATCCAAATTGAATGACTGCTATTTTTTTTCCTAAACAAGGATTATCATTTTGTTTAAACTATTGTCCAAAGATCAATATAATTGATTTTGCATAATATAACACATCTTAAGGATGATGATGTAAATTTTAAATTAACCAATAGCTTCGATAATATGGATTTTAGTATATCATCGACCAGTATACCCTACAAAAGATAAATTTTCCATCTATATTTTAATACCTGTTGGGTAAAATAAAAATTAACATAGAGATTAATGTCTTCAATCGATGAAATAAAGAAAAAAATAAAGAGTAATTTGTATCAATTCATCAATTCTAATAATATAAAATTTTCCAACAATGTCATAGACGGATCCTCGCCGCCATCAGTATTTGTAGGAGAATTTGGATATCCAAATGTAAGAATCGGCCCAATGATTCCGCCCTATCATGGAGACACCGCAATATTAGACAGGCCTGAATTGTGGACAGGTAAGTCGTTGGAGGAAATAGTCAATTACCGGATCAATCTTTTAAAAGGAACAAAGATCAACAATGTGAATGACCTTTCGGGCCGCTATATTGAATATTTACAGGAAATGTCACTGTCAAAAAAAGTAGTTGACAGTACGATGACTCTTGAAAAAACTCCAAAGTACTTGGGTGAAATGAGTTTAACCCTAAAGGAATCTGAAGAAATACCTACATTGTTTTCGGCCCCAGTCGTAGATTTCAAGATTGTTTCTTCAACCTCCGACAAAAATATTGAAAAAAAATACTATGATGATGACATACACTCATCTGACGCGATAATTGACCTTTATGATAATAGTGTAGATATAAGTCAAATCTCAAAGGTTCTAAGCATGGGAATGCTTGGCAGAAAAAAAAATCGTAGATTGGTCCCTACGAAATGGAGCATTACGGCAGCTGATGATGTCCTTTCCCAATATTTGATAAACAAAATCAAGGATAATCCTCCATTGGACAATTATTTTGTATTTGACTTTAGCCATCTAGATAATTATTACTCGTTAATTATGATTCCAGATGATGTTTGGAGTTTTGAAATGATTGAGTCATGGATTGATACTAACGGCAGGATACACATAGGTTCAGATTATGAATCGGGTAAAAGGATAGATCATTATCCCTCAATTGCAGGTGCGTATTTTGCGGCAAGACTAGCTGTGGCTGAATATTTATTCAAGATTAGAAAAAAAGCATCAGTATTGATTTTGAGAGAAATACATCCTGAATATTTCGTATCACTTGGAGTCTGGCAGATTAGAGAAGGTATTAGAGAATGTCTCAGAAAAAAAGGCAGGATCTTTGAAACTTTTCATTCGGCCTTGTCGTATGGAATTTCCAAAACTTCGTTATCTGAAAAAGAGTGGATAAAAAACAGTTCTACTATTAAAAATAACAAACAGACGAGGATGACTGATTACATAATCTGAGTGCAGTGAAATATGGCGATTGACTCGAATTATTGCTCTCAAAAAATTGGTATTTAATCCGCGATTGGCATGAGTGATGAATGCTGTGCAAGTGATTTCATTTACGTGAGTAGGGCAAATGTAGCTCACGGTAAGCACACTAGATACTTGGGAGTTTGTTCACCAATTTTCTGATCCTTTTTCTTTACGATGTCGACGTCCATCGATTTTTGGCATGTATGTTCAGCCATGATCTTGGCATCGTCTGCATTGTTCACTAGTATCTTGGCAATTTCTTCATTGTTAGCAAACGGGTTCACAATATCAGGATATTTGAATACATCTTCCGTTATGATTTTACAGTTGAAGATCTTGTTACATTCTTCCTCATTAATGCCCTCCATTTTGCTTGGTTGTTCGATTGCATAAAGTCGTCCTGCAAAAACATGCATTGAAGCTAAAGTTAGAGATATCATAATGAGCCCTATCGCAATAATTTGATTATTCAAGTAAACTCTTGTATCTCCGGTCATTTATTTGAATTTGGAAAAATTCATTGTTAATAAATTTAGGTCCGATGAATGTAAAGAAATGTTATATGCTATTGTTATGTTAAACCGATTATTTTATGTCACACTCGATTTTCCATTCTGTGTTTTGATCAACATGTGTATTTTTATTCACAATTAATAAAAAATAGTTTTTATTCGTCGCTACAAGTGAAAGTGCAAATGGTATTACAATGTTCGACCGCTGAGAAAGGCTATTTAGTTATGGATCTATTTCCAAATTTGTCTCTAAAACGAATTTTCTTATTGTCGGGATTAGTTATTATTTTATTTTTGGTATCACATTATAATGTATCCAGTGCAGAAACTATAATGTGTAAAAATGAGGATAAGTCTTGCAAAGGGTCGGAGAAGACAGATGTGTTGGTGGGGAACAAGAATTCTAACAGGATGAACGGACTTCAAGGAACCGACTATATGTTGGGGCTCTTCGGCGATGACTATCTAATCGGAAAAAATGGCAGTGATACATTGGTAGGTGGAGCGGGTAACGATGTACTTCACGGCGGTGGTGACAAAGATGCATTAATCGGAAGCACAGGGAATGATAATATTACTGGCGGCTACGGTGCTGATGAAATAATAGGTGGCGAAGGTAACGATACCATCTTAGGGGGTAATGGTCCTGATACAATCCTGGCAGGAGTAGGTGAAGATTTCATAGTAGGTGGCCATGGAATTGATGAGATCAGTTCTGGTGCCGATGATGATAAAATTTATACTGCAAATAGGAACACTACAGAATCAGACGGAGCCCAAGATATTGTTTATTGTGGAGAAGGCAATGATGAGGTATGGCTCAATACCAGCATGGATAAGGACGTAGTGAGTAAAGACTGCGAAATACTTCACGAGGGTTAATATGCCATTATTGACTAGACCTAATATCTATCAATATTTACACAATAGTCTACGAATATACCAACATTCAAAACGGTCTAAAATCTAATGTGCCGCGAATGTTAAAAATGTCAATCTGTTGTGCAATATCCAATGCCTTTTCATTCTCCATATCTTCGTAACATCTACGGTAGAAAGGACAATTTGGACATTTGACTGATTTTAATGGTTCTGTCAATCTTGGAAGGTTGGCTACATCATGATTTTCAAGTGCACTTACAAGGATAGTCTTTCTCAAGACCATTTCATTTTTCAAAATTTCCCTCAGAAGGTCATCTTTAGGCAAATTAATAGACCAACTTTCTATGCCCGGATTTTTAGAATTGTTTGGCCTAAAGAAATATTCACCTGACTCGTCTTTCTTTAAAAGTCTGAGTTCTCTAATATTGTACCTGATTGAGAGAACACCTTTTTCAATACCTGTCATTATCAGGTAGTAAAGTAGCTGCCTCAGATAGGAACGAAATGTATAATCGTTTATGTCAAGTCTTTTTCCACTAGTCGTGTCCTTAAGCTCTATTATGACCTTATTTCCATCGGTGTTGTCCATTATATCCGGATGGGCAACTATATCATCCATTCGTAATTCTGCCTGCGCTACCCCTATTCTAGCAAGCTGGGTGATAGCAAATTCACTTGATTCTCCTCTAACGAAATGGTGTATAGATTCATCTGTTATAGGATCTTCGTCAGGATAAGTGCGTGAATAATATTGCTTTCTTAAACAGGTGCTAGGGAGTATATCGGACACATGAATGGGCGCCAAGCCAATCCTATCTGTCTTCCTGTTGTCGTATCTAGCTCTCAGATTGCTTTTTAAAAGATCAGTAAATTCCGAGTGCGGCCTTATAATTATTGGCATAATTCTAAATCATAATTGATTCAATGCGTCTTAATAGTTATTTTATTTATGCATCTTTATATGAAAAAAAATATTTTATATATTCCACTTAATGAATAGGACGTACGGAAGAAAAAGTCAAAGTCTTGGGCATCGGTAGCAGTATGAGAAAAAATTCCTATAGTACTAATACTCTAAGAAAAGTCCTTGAAATTATATCTGTAAAGTACAAAACAGAAGCTCGATTGGTAAACTTGTTTGAGACTCAGCTGCCCATATATCGTCCTAGCACAAGGATTGATAATGAAAACGTCAATAAAGTTACAAATGATGTGAATTGGGCCAATGTATTTGTTCTGGCTTCCCCTGATTACCATGGTTCAATGTCTGGGGCAATGAAAAATTTTTTGGATTTTTTCTGGAAGGAATTTTCAGGTAAAACTTTTGGGTATATAGTTTCATCCCATGAAAAGGGCTTGACGGTGATGGATCAAATGAGGACAGCTGTAAGACAGTGCTATGCTTGGAGTCTGCCATATGGAATTTCGATAAATGAACGAGAAGATCTCGGCTCAGATGGTAAAATTGTAAATAGATTACAGTCAAGAATGGAAATGCTAGCTAGGGATCTGGTAGTATACGGTCAACTAATTTATTGGCAATTTTCAAAAGATCAAGACACAGCTGAACAAAACACTTTTGCTCATTATTATCTCTAATTAGAATAATAGATTACAGTAAATTACCATTTGCATAGTGGGAAGTAAAGAGAAAAAGACTAGACAATTAAGTAAACTTTGTTTAGGAACTCATATTAAATGCGAAGATAGAGGAGGCAAGAAAGAAACAGAGATGCAAGGTCTAGATCCTTCAATTTTTGCTCGTGGTAAGGACAGTATGTCTACATTCCTAGATAAACCGTTTTGGATTTGGGATGATTCCATACACAAAAACGAATATGTGCACTCCAGTGGAC
>JALYLJ010000103.1 GCA_030774295.1 Thermoproteota archaeon | reverse complement strand
ATATTATTTCTTACAAATATTAGAAGGGGCATATTCCGAATGGTGATTTGGATCGCACTAACTAAAAATGCAGTTACCTACTTAAAGAAACATGGATAAAAATATAATTTATTATCTAGTGATTACTTTATGACAATATCTTGCTACGACTGGGTGAAGAGAATTGAATGATATGTTAAGCTGACATCTTTATTCAAATATGACAATAAAACCGAAAAAGTATCGCAAACCATCTAATATGAATAAGTTGGCAGTTCCAAATGGATAAGGATAAATCTAGTTAGGATAAATTTGATAAATCATGGCCACAGAGCAGCTGTTCATCAGTGTAGTTATAATCTTGGTAGCTGCACGCTTACTAGGTGAGTTCTTCCAAAGGCTCAAAATGCCTCCTCTGGTTGGGGAGCTGGCAGCTGGAATAATAATTGGCCCATATGTTTTGAAATTAATCACTCCAAATGACAGTCTAACTGTACTTTCAGACTTGGCAGTATTCTTTCTTATGTTATTGGCAGGATTACAGATGGATCCAAGGGAAATAAGAAAGGCTGGACTACATGCAGCAGTTTTATCTGTAATAGCGTTTTCAATACCTTTTGCAAGTGGATTTGCAGTAGCCTATTTCTTCGGCCTTCCCATGATTCAATCATTGTTTGTTGCATTGTTGTTGTCAATAACTGCTGTTCCAGTGACTACAATTGTCCTAATGCAGCTTGGAATATTGGAAACCAAACTGGGCAATACTGTAATTACAGCGGCTGTAATAAACGATATTTTTTCACTTGTTGTTCTGTCACTTGTTCTACAGCTGAATGAAGCAGGCGGAACACCTGTGAATATTGCAGAGCAGCTAACTAATTCGGTAATAAAGATATCATTGTTTATTGGCGGTATATTTCTTGTTGATCTTTTATTTAGAAAGACAAACGTTTGGCTGCAACGTCGTGGCGCATACTTCTTTGATAAATTACATACAAAAGAAGCAGCATTTGGAATATTACTTATATCTACCATTTTGGTATCTGTTATCGCACAAGAAGTTATTGGGTTACATTTTATCATAGGTACCTTTTTTTCAGGCTTGATAGTATACAAGGAAATTATCAGAAAGGAAAATTTCGAGAGAGTTTATGGAATAATTTCGGCAATCACCTTTGGTTTTTTTGCTCCCATATTTTTTGCTATAATTGGAATAGATATCAATTTGGATTCAATCGTAAACAACCTTCCGTTTTTCATAATTCTAGGGATCGCTGCCGTTCTGTCCAAGTTAGGTGGAGGATACATCGGTTCTAGATTAATAAAATTCACAAAGGACGAAAGCCTTGCAATTGCCTTTATTATGAATGGTAGAGGAATGGTGGAACTGGTCATAGCAGCTATTGGATTTTCTTCAGGTATTATTGATTCTACTCTATTCTCTATTACAGTAACAATTGGCTGGATTACAACAATAATGGCCCCAGTATTTTCTAGACCGTACGTCCAGAAAATAAAATCTCAGACAACGAACGAGACTAATCTATAATTCAGTGCTATTGGCTTGTGTTGTGTTAGTATCGTCAGCTAATCCTATCCAGCCATATCCCTTTACTTCTAATTCTTCGGAAAGCTCTTTGCCTCCTGATTTGATGATCTGCCCTTTTGACATGACGTGTACTTTATCGAGTTTTGATAGATATCTTAGAATTCTAGCATAATGAGTGATGATTAGCACTCCTGCCCCAGTTGATATCAATATGTTTATGGCTTCAGCTACTGACTGGATTGCGTCAATATCTAAACCAGAGTCGGGTTCATCGAGAATGGCGATTAATGGCTTGAGGACCAGCATTTGCATAACCTCGGATCTTTTTTTCTCCCCTCCAGAAAAACCTTCGTTCAGATATCTGCTTAAAAATGAGCTCTGAAGTCAAACGCTATCTAGGTTCTTTTTGAGATATTCGTGGAATTCCTTTACAGTTAGGAATACTTCTCTATCTTTTTGTTTTCCACTTAGACTTTTGTTTAGTATATTGTATGCGTTCCTCAAAAAATGACTATAGCCAACTCCTGGAATCTCAGTAGGATATTGGAATCCCAAGAAAAGACCTCTCTTTGCTCTTTCTTCCGTACTCATGTCAAGTATGTTTTCGCCATCAACCAAAATACTTCCGGATGTAACGGTATACTTTGGATGCCCCATGATTACATTTGCAAGGGTGCTTTTGCCAGAACCGTTTGGACCCATTATGGCGTGCACTTGACCCCTATCTAATTCAAAACAAAGTTCATTAAGAATTTCTTTACCATTAATATTCGCAGACAAGTCATGTATTTGTAAAAAAACCACAAATCTCTTGTTTTTCAAACATAATATAAATATTGAGTTACTTTTCAAAATTTAAATTATTCGTCTTATATTATATAGCAATTTGTCAAGAGCGTTGTTCATCGGTCGGTTTCAACCATTTCATTTGGGTCATATTGCTGCGATTAGATTTGCATTCACAAAGGTTGATGAGCTTATAATTGTAATTGGTAGTTCTCAGGCAAGCTACGAACCAGACAACCCATTTAGCGCTGGAGAAAGATTATCTATGATAAAAGATTCGCTAAATGCTGACCCTACAATTGATTGTAAAAAAACCCTGATAATTCCTATTCCGGATACAAATATCCACTCAACATGGACTCACACAGTTGACATGTTAGTTCCCCAATACGATGCTGTTTTTACAAATAACGCATTTACTGGTTACCT
>JALYLJ010000102.1 GCA_030774295.1 Thermoproteota archaeon | reverse complement strand
CAGTTTTCCAAGCCCTTTCAAATTTATGATTCTGTTCAGAATTAATCTGCGATCCTGTTAATTTATTCAGGATTATTTTTGAAAGTTCATAATCGGAGGAAAACGTTGTCGTAATCAATCGTGAACCACATAATTTACAGGAAATAGATCCGACCACCTCTCTTGTTTCAACCAGTCTTTCCCATTTGCCACATCTTATGCATATAAGACGATGTTTAGTCTTGTCGAGTCTTTCCTTAATAAGTTCCAAGACTCCACGCTCAATACTTACTGGGGAAGACGAAGATTTTGAATGATGTTCTATAATACTCTGAGCCAATGGTGAGAATTGTTGTAAATCAAGCCAGTGTATTGAGATTTCTTTGTTTCTTATTTTTCCAAGAATTTCTTGTGTCCCTTTTATGTCAAACTTATCATGAGTTAATTCCCTTATTGACTCTTTACTAATTGGTGTCTTTGAGTATCTATCGTATATAAAACGTGCCAATCTTTTGTCATAAATTGCGTTTTTGTCTAAGAGACCAAACTTCTTTGATATATTCCAAACTCTCCAATTAAGATTATACGTATTAGTTAAAGAAGTAATGAGTATAGCTTCGACATCATACTCGTCATACAATATCTTTTCTATATTTGCTCTGGAAAGCCTCACAGAGGAGCTCAAGAGAATTCGATAGGGGTCTGACTTTGTTTCTACTAGATGTCCAATATATGAAGCAAGGAACGTTGAAAAAAGAGAAGATAGGGTATTGTTGATTCTTGTACCAAATGTTGATTGGACTACAACAGCATTTCTAGATATTACGCTCTCTACTACTATATTTTGGGAATCCGGAACTACGGGAATTTTTTGTAAGATGTCCTTTATATCTGATTGAAGTTTAAAGTTATTTTGACCAAGCGCTTTGTTTCTGAGATTTCCAACTTCCCTGGCGGTTTCTTGATCCACTGGTATCATTTCACCAACCCAATGCGGTATATTTATTGGAGATCCAAAAACTTGTTCTACGTTAACCTGCAATTTGTTGTCATCCACACTTATTATTCTCCACTGGGTTCCTTTCAAGATAAACACGTTTCCCCTTTCGCCAAATTCGCCGATAAATTGTTGATCCAAAGTACCTACTCTCTTTTTTCTTATTACATCGATAACTTCAAATTTTACTATGTTTGGTATAGTCGAAATATTTTCAAAAAAATATTTGTATGATTTTATTCTTCTTGCGTATGTTTGACTTTTTGAATCATACTTGATAATTCTAAAGCTATCCAACAAAACAGCGCATTGTTCCACTTCAAAAAAAGTAAGGTCTCTAAAAGGAAACGCTCTTGAAATGGTCTGATAAACGTCGCCTAATTTTTTTGGTTCTGACGATGATATTACAGATCCGACCAGATGATGTGACAGGACATCTAATGAGTTAGTATGAGGTTTCTGAATTTCTATTGATTTTTTCCTCATTCTATTAATAATGGATAAGGATTCAAGTTCATCATCCGCGCTGTTTACTATTATCAATCCCTTGGCGGACTTGTAATTGACATGTCTGCTTCTTCCTATCCTTTGAACTAGTTTTGAAACCTGTTTGGACGATCCATAATGAATTACCAATTCTACTGATCCAATGTCCAGACCTAATTCTAACGAAGATGTGCACACAACAATACCCGTTAGGCCATCCCTGAGTTTACTTTCAGTTTCTTCGCGTGTTTCCTTAGAAAGAGATCCATGATGTACCTCAACTGGGATATCGTTTTGATTTCTTATTGTGGTACCTATGTATTCAGCTTCATCTCTAGTATTTGTAAATAATAACACTGATCCGCAAATCTTGTTATCCTTGAGATATTTTAGCACGAATTTGGCTACGTTACTTATAGGGCCATTTAGATATTTTAGATCAATGTCATAATCTCTAATTGTATTATCTACAAGAATGGAGCATTTTCTATTCCTTCCACTAATAAAATTTGCGGCATCCTTTAAGTTTCCAATAGTTGCAGACAGTCCTATCCTTACTATATTGTGGGAACTTATGTCCTGCAAACGTTCGAGACTAACCGCCAAGTGGGTACCTCTTTCATTCCCTATTAATTCGTGGACTTCGTCAACTATGACCCATCTGAGGTGTTTGAGAAATGATTTGAATTTATCCTGTGTTAGGATTATTCCTAATGATTCAGGCGTGGTTATGAGAATGTGAGGTGGGGTTTGTATTAACTTCTGTCTTGCTGTTCGAGTTGTATCCCCATGTCTTATTCGAGCATCAAGATTCCTTTTTTTTGCGTAGGTAATTATTCTTCGAAGTACATCGTTATTGAGGGCTCTAAGAGGGGTAATATAGAGTACAAAAATTGCATTATCATTTACAAAATCAACATTCTTTTTTCGTTCATTCTCTAGGAGAGAAAATATTGGAATAATTGAGGCTTCTGTTTTTCCAGACCCCGTCGGGGCAACGAGGAGACAATTTTGCTTACGAGAGATTACTGGGACAGAAATTTTTTGGATCTTTGTTAAATTTTGAAATCCCTCATTTCTGAAAGATTCTATTATATTTTCATCAATGACACTCATTCAGCTTCTCGATTTTTCTGCCTCTGCATCTTGATTTGTCTTTGTTTTCATTTTTTCGTAGAATATAGTTGCAACCAACCCAACTATAAATAGTCCAACTGCGATCTGAACTAAAGTATCAAAATTCATTGTTGTTTACTCTAAACACACATTTCTCATTTATAAATCGATTGTAAACTAGTCGACCATTGCAGATTATGAGTCAGGTTCAGCAGAAGACAATGGATTAGGTTTATACTTTTCTCAAAGGCCTGCTAATGATGTTTTCTTAATAGAAAAATACCATAGGGTCCTCTTATTATATAAAGTAGGTTCTGTGTAAAATGCTTGAGTTTTGATAAACAAATCATCAATATATCTTCCGTTGCATTATGGACACCCACCACAGTACCTCTTGGAAAGGATGAAAAAACTTGCATTCTCTATATCAAAGATTTTTATTGGAGAACATGGCACGGCCGAATTTCTAAAGAGACTGGCAGATCCACTGTGGTTTCAATCATTTGGATGCGTTCTTGGTTTTGATTGGCATTCTTCTGGGTTAACCACAGTAGTAACAGGGGTCCTTCAACACTCGATCGATCTACAAAATCATGGAATAATGATAACTGGTGGAAAGGGAAAAAAGTCATCGTTACCTAAGAGTGAAATTCCAAAATTGGCTCAAAGCATAAACATGAATGGAAAGCGTAGTTCCAATCTTCTTTACGCCAGTAAAATGGCTGCAAAAGTAGACAACGGTGCAGTTCAAGACGGATATGGTCTCTACCATCATGTTATTTTTTTTAACGAGCAAGGACATTGGACGATTGTGCAGCAAGGAATGAATACTGATTTCAAAATGGCTAGACGATACCATTGGTCATCTGATAATATCCACCATTCATTCCTTAACGAGCCTCATTCCGGAATTATATGCGATAGAACACATGAAAATGTCCTTGATATGACGGCATCTGATTCTATTGAAACTCAGAAAACTTCCATAGACCTAGTAAGGGATGGCCCTCAAAACCTGATTACTTCTATTAAAAAATTGCAACTACAGAAAAACATAACCTTGGACGACTGGATTTCAAAGAGTAATGACAGTTGGGATAAAATTGCTTTTACTGGTGACTATGAAATGCCACGACATCTTAACTGGAAAATTATAAACAAAGTATACGATATTCAGCCGGTAAATTACGAAGAATTTGTTTCCATCGTTGGGGTTGGTCCTTCCCTTATAAGAGCACTCTCTCTCATTTCTCTATTAATTTACGGGTCACGCACTTCCTGGAAAGATCCAGTACGATATAGTTTTGCTCATGGGGGGAAGGACGGAGTTCCTTTTCCGGTGGATAGGAGAACCTTCGACAAGTCAATCATGTTTCTAAAAGATGCCATAGAAGGAGGAGAAATATCTGGGGATGAAAAAAGAATGGCCTTAAAAAAATTATCCGAACATTTAAAAGTCATTCTCCCTGGGTATGCCGACTAGATCTGAAACTATAGAAGAATTCAAAATAGACATATTACGTTGACTAGGAGCATTCAATATTTAAGTCTGAAATTCATCTTATCCTATAACAAGGTTGACCTTTTATGAAAAAATCCATAAAATAAACAGGACAGTTTTCCTTTGGTTCAGAGCAATAAGGATAAAGTTTCTTCTTGCATCTGTTATTGCTGTAACCAATGGAATCGCCATCAATTATTGGAAGTCAGGTGAATTTGAGTTTGGTTACGCTTTGCTAACTTATTTCGGTATCCTGTGTTTGCATATCAGTGTAGATTTGTTAAACGATTATTCAGACTTTAAAAGAGGAATTGATACTAATACAAAAAGAACAAAATTCAGCGGCGGTACTGGTGTTATTCCCGAAAATCTGATAAATTCAAAATTGATATACTTGGCCGGGATAATTTTCTTAATTCTAGGCGGATTAATAGGACTATATTTTGTTACTATCAAAGGTATATTAATTGTAATTCTGTTAACCTTTGCAATCATTTCTATTTATTTTTATTCAACAAATATAGTAAATGCAGGTCTAGGCGAACTATTCGTTGCGATTAAGGGGTGCATGATAGTATTGGGTTCATATTACATTCAAAGCGACACGATTAATTTAACATCTGTCTTTGTTGGTATTATGGTGGGCCTATTATCGGCAGTGATACTCCTAGTGACGTCATTTCCTGATTATAACGCAGATAAAAATAGCGGAAGACGCACATTAGTCATCCTCATAGGAAAAGAAAATTCGGTAAAACTCTTTGCTATTATCATTACTTTAACATATGCGATGATAGTTGGAGGCTCTATCATCGGCATAATCCCCGTTTTTTCAGCTATAGGACTTTTGTCTATGCCATTTGCAATTAAGGCAGTATACAAATTGAGAAAATTTAATGAATCAACTTATTTAGTTTCAAGCATGGGAAACTCAATCATTTATTCTCGGCTTTGCGGGATCCTACTAGCATTGAGCTTTTTCATATGAAAACAAATGATACTTTTGAGATCGTACTGTGAACCTGAACGTTACTATAAGGGACTCTGTAATCAATTCAATACGAGATAAAAATGGTAGCTTCAGATGAATCTGCCTTCAAAACCAGGTTAGCGAAATTGCTGTCTACAAGTAAATTGGTAAAGTCAATTTATTTCTTTGAAAATCTGGATTCGACGCAGGATTATGCAAACATATTACCACATAACGATTCCCTTCATGGTACTTTAATAATTGCTAGAAGCCAAAAAATGGGTAAGGGTAGAATAGGCAGACCCTGGATTTCACCACGTGGTGGATTATGGATGTCGATTGTTCTTGTTCCTGATTTTAGTATTGATAATCTTCTTTTCAGTCAGTTTATTGGTGCACTGGCAGTTGCAGAAGCCATAAAGGAGACGACAAAAATTACTTGCAGATTAAAGTGGCCCAATGATGTACTGATAAACGGAAAAAAGGTCTGCGGGATACTTGTAGACGTTAACCTAGAAAGTGAAAAAAAGAGAATAATCATGGGGATAGGATTGAATGCAAATGTTGAGAGCTCTTTGATAAATAATTCTATAAATGTCGATTCCAAGGCAACAAGCCTCAAAGAGGAATATGGTAACGATATTGATCTTGTTTATATTACAAGTTCAGTTGTTCACAAAATTGAATACTATTACGATAATTTACTGAGGCCTGGAAAAACTATGGAAATTTTGGATAGATGGAAACAAGAATCCGATATGTTTGGAAAAAGAGCTATTGTTTACGATGGAACTCAAAAATTTGGAGGAGAAGTTATAGACCTGGACAATAATGGATCTTTAATTATGAGACTAGATGATTCTTCAATAAAGAAAATAATATATTATAGTAATGTTTCTTTTTTCTAGTTACTTTGTTAATGTGACAACTATCAAAAGTAATCTATTTGAAATTTTAATCCAATAGTAGAAACTATGTTAATTCAAAATTTTCACAGAATATCTCTGAATTTAGGAAAATGTTTCATGCAAAGATTAGTCATCAATAAACTGAAAATCTCTAATTTCTTTCTTCGAGTGTCAATTCCGTAGTCCTTCTCTCATCCTTTACGTATTTTTCACATCGACAGGCATCCAACTCTGCAATGTGATAAACACATCTTCCTTTTCTATGCATATCCATCCAATGACAACTTACATCATGTCCGCAAATACAATTTGTCAATGCATAAAATTTAATTTGAGAATCTTATTCATCTTTGTCAAATTTGTTAGTCTTTTTGATACATTTTTGTCATACGAGTTATTGTAAGAACGTATTGAAGAATTAATTAATGATTATGCATCTACAATCAGCGATTATCTTTTTGAGCTGAAACTATCAAGCAATTTCTATGCATACTTGAATAAACTTAGTATAAACTATACTAGAATAATCTTTATGCGAGCATATGCTTTACTAGAAAATTGACTATAGTTTATGATTTGATGGAAAGTTCACTAGGACTTACGTATCAATGATATTATTTTGTTCTTCATGTCAGGAGTCATTATATCCTGTTCCTTGTAGTCATGTTCTTTCACTGCATGATTTGCCGCATTTTTCAGAATTTCTTCTTCCGTTTCACCTTCGATAATACAGTCACAATCTCGACCCGCATCACGACATGAAATCGTATACATACAGGCATTTGTGCAAACTTTATACTTAAGTTTTCATTGCTTTTGCCAAAAGAGATTAAAATCTGTATATAACTGTTAAACCGATTAAAACCAAGTCTTTTTGAGCATTATTATGCAGAATTAAGGTCATTTGGATCGTTCAAATTTAGGATGAATTCTTTAATATGATATGGTCCATCCAGATAAATTGATACTAATTATTGAATTTAATAATGAGCATTCTCTTCGAATCAGTAAATTTACGCGCATTCCTATTTTTAGTAAAGTGTTAAAAATAAGATTGCTTCCTTGTTTAAATTTGAAATCCTAAGGTTCACTAGCGTTATA
>JALYLJ010000101.1 GCA_030774295.1 Thermoproteota archaeon | reverse complement strand
CCTGCCAGTCATTCAATGATAATGCCAGATGATCAATCTCATTTTGTAATAATGCATAGGATTGTCAAATTTTGTCAATAATCGAAGCGGGAATTGATATTTTCTTTCCTACAACATTGACAATTTCGCTCCATACTACGTCCCTAACACCTTCCATGCCTTTTATTAGCTCCAGAAGGTCAAGCAACACTGAGTTGTCCTTTACAATTGTTTCTACTCTTAAATCGATAGTATGTTCCCCAATACTCTTCCCCACATATGTCACGTCATTTAGTTCCATCAGTTTATTGGCAACACCATCCACTAATCCGTTTCTTATTGAGATAAAGAAATCAACACGCCTCCATCCAAATTTTTCAATATCCAACACATATTGTAGTTTTAAAAACTTGCTTTCTAGTCGTTTACGTCTTCGTCTAATTGTTGTAAGAGGAATTCCTAACTTTGCAGATATACTTTTGGTAGATTTTATATGACCGTTAGGGGTGAGCAAAATTTTTAATATTTTTTTGTCTATTTGCGATAATCCTATATTAAGTTTGTCTATCTGCTTAGACATTTTCCATATAATGCGAATTCAAGGTATTTATTTTTATGCTGAAATATTGGAAGATAGCTACCAGCTTAAAAGGGTAAAATGACTAAATGTTTGAAAAATTGATTCACTTTTGAATTTTGTTAACATTTTCCTATAACTTTAGGCACTTTAGAGGCGGTAATTGTGGTTTTTTTGGATTCCAGTCATTTATAGTGGATCAGCGCAAGAATTAGCAGACAGTATTAGTTGGTTGCGGATAATTCAGTCTCCAAGAGTAAACTTGTAGCTATTGTAGACGACGAAGACGATATAGTTCAACTTTTCCGGGATGCCTTGGGATCAATTAATGATATTACCGTTTTTACATTCACAGATCCAGTAATGGCACTTGAACACTTTAAGATCAATAAAGAAAACTACGTTTTGGTGTTATCTGATTTGAGAATGCCTGGTCTTACGGGAACGGAATTAATAAAGGAGTTAAAAAGGACGAATCAATTTGTAAGAACAATACTAATGACAGCATTTGCGACAAACGATGGTTTGTTTCAAGAATATACTAAAAAAGAATTAATAAATGGGTTTCTTCAGAAACCTATCCGAATAGATGATTTGCGTGCAGAAGTGAATAACCAGTTACAAACCTACCAATTACAAAAACAAGAGCCATTCATAAAAATTAATTAAGCATCACGTATTAAGTTCATCTTGATGCAGTTAATGATCATCGGTTCCAATAAAGTATAATGATTGAAAGATACCACATGTCATGGACATTATATTAAAAGGATATTCGAAAATAATTATTTGGATAAACCGGAGTCCGAATAACGGGAAAAAGAATAGTTCATTGTTTTATTACGGATACAAGTCTAATTGTACTTTGGCAGGATATAATTTCGTGCAAAGTCATTTGGATCCTTTAAAGTTGTAGATTTGATCAATAAAATGCTATTAGATGGTCTAAAAGACCAAAGTTAATCGAATAGATGGATCTTTTATATAGTTTGTAAAACACTATACTTTAACGTGTCAACCAAACAACTGGTGGGATCTTTCGCAAAATTCTTTCCACCAGTTGTATTGCAGAATAATTGAAATCTTGTCGTGAAATAATGAAGTTTCTACGATATCAGTCTTCACTGCGTTTAGTATCCAAATTAGTAACTAATAAAGTAGTATTCTTCCCTACATTACATCCACATCATGTGGTTGACTTTCAGTGATTCCTGCGGGTGTAATCTTTACAAATTCCGCATTACGTTGCATTTCTGCGATATTTTTTGCACCACAATAACTTAGTCCCGACCTTATTCCACCAACAAATTGCTTTATTAAATCAGTAACACTCCCCTTGTACGGTACCATTGCCTCAACGCCCTCAGGTACGTAGTCATTAGGATCCTCTCCATCTATAACCTGCGACCCTTCTTCTCTATATTTTCTGCCTAGGGATGCATAAAACGATGCCATGCCACGATACATTTTGAATTTCTTTCCATGTCTTACTATTGTTTTGCCCGGACTCTCATCGGTTCCTCCGAATAGACTACCAATCATTACTGTGGACGCTCCTGCAGCCAAGGCCTTTATGGCATCTCCGGAGGTCCTTATTCCCCCATCGGAGATGACAGGCACATCATGTTCATTCGCTACTTTAACTCCATCTACAACTGCAGTTAATTGCGGAACTCCAGAACCTGTGATGACTCTAGTTATGCATATTGAACCAGATCCGACACCAATCTTTACTGCATCAACTCCAGCTTTGATGAGATCCTGTACACCTTGGCCTGTGGCAACATTTCCGGCAATTAGTTCACAATTTGGAAACGCCTTTTTTATCATATGAACTGCATTTATTGCATTATCACTATGGCCATGTGCAATATCTACGACAATTATATCAGTTCCTGCATTGAGTAACTGTTCAGTTCTATCTAAATAATCGCCTTTTACTCCAACAGCGCCGCCAACCAACAATCTACCTTTCTTGTCTTTTGAGGCTAGCGGATATCGTTCCATTTTCATAATATCTTTGCTCGTAATGAGTCCCACAACATTATTTGACTTATTAATCACAGGTAGTTTCTCTATTCTATTTTTATGTAGAATTTGTTTTGCCTCCTCGACGGAAATACCCTGTTTTGCCGTAACAAGTTCCTTCGTCATAAGATCCTTAACCTTGTTATTTGTATTATATTGAAACATGATATCTCTATTGGTAATAATGCCCACCAATTTTTTTGACTCTTCATCCATTACCAACAAACCAGACACACCAAGCTCTTGCATCACCTTAGACGCTTCGTCTGCAGTTTTTAATGGAGATATGGTATAGGGTTGTTCGATAATGACCGACTCTGATCGTTTTACCCTCAGAATTTCATCGACTTGCTCTGCAATTGTCATAAATCTGTGTATGATGCCTATTCCCCCCTCTTTTGCTATTGCAACTGCCATATTTGATTCAGTTACTGTGTCCATATTTGCGCTGATGAGTGGAATATTTAATGAGATATTTCTGGATAGTTTTGTCTTTAAATCCGTTTGTGATCTAGAAATTATAGGAGACCGTTTTGGAATAAGTAGAACGTCATCAAAAGTTAAACCTTCTTTTACTTCCAATATTTCCTTTATTTTTATATGTGCGTTGGGATTATAAGCGTTTTCTTCAGACTGGTTTTTTTTGAACTAATTAGGTCGTGCTAGGGTCTGGCACCCTGTCTCTGGTTATTCTTTGAAGCAATTTTAGGGATACTTTCGTTTCTTTTACATCATGTGTTCTAATGATGCTTGCGCCGTTTAGAGCACAGATAACCTGGGTAATTATTGAAGGGATAAGGCGCTCAGATTCGGTCAAATTAAACAGTTTGCCAATAAACGATTTTCTTGAGACTGAGATACAAATTGGCTTTGAAACCTTTGACAGCCTCTTTAGACCTGATATAATCTCCAAATCTCGTTCATACCAATTATGATGAGCAATCTTCGTAAAAAAGGGGTTATTCCCACTCGATCTAAAAAAACCAATTAGAGGATCAATTATGATTTTGTTGTCACTTATACCCTTTTTGCGTGCTAAGTCCAGACTTTCCTGTAGAATTTCCATTGTTTCAAAAATGTCTCCTGACTTGTAAGTAATAGATTTATTTCCGTAGGCACCAATTATGACTGGAAGTCCGGTCGAAAAAACGATTTCCTTCATTCTATCATCATATTTTAGACCCGTAACATCGTTGATTAGATCAACCCCCAACTCGGCGGAGGCCTCGGCCACGTCTGCTCGAGGGGTATCCACCGAAACTGGAATCCTGCAGACCTCCTTCACGGCCTTGACCGAATTTCGTAATCTTTCTACCTCTTTTTCAACTGAAATTACAGTATCAAGGTAAGGTGCAGTTGACATTCCGCCTATATCGATAATATCCGCTCCATCCTTTTCCATCTGTAACGCCCTCTCAGAAATTATTTTCTTGCCTATTGAAATGGATTCTTTATAAAAGGACTCTGGACTGACATTGAGAATTCCCATTATTTTTGGTGTCCCGTTTCCAATTTCAAGATTGCTTATTTTCACTTTCTTCTTCATTTATTACTCCCCAAAGCAAACGCGAGCGTATGAAATTCTTGTTAAACAATCTTTAATAAACTATGAATTTATTTATACAAACCAATTTTTCGTTCAATAGTTTTAATATAGGTTAAATTGCAATTTAATAAGAGGGATAAAGAATTGAATACTTCCATACTTAGACGCTTTGGAGAAATATAATGACAAGAACTCTTGACAAAACTCATACTGTCCTGTCATATGTTGAAGGAAGTCTCAAAAATGCAATTGTTATGAACGAGAATGTCAAGGAAAACGGCTTCATATTTTCTCTTATTAATCCTCCTGTTCCATTAGGCGGAAACATTGTTTCTCTTGATATTTACGTTGATGAATTGCCTATATCAAAAAAATCTATTCAAATTGCAACATCAGACATCATAGTTAATGCATCGGCATTGTCCGAATCACGACCTCTTCAATTCAAACCATTTCAGAGCGCCAGGTTCCTCGTAATAGGTATGGAGTTGGACACTCTGAAGAAGCACAAAATAACTATAATGAGTAAACTTGAAGGATTTGAACAAATAATTATTCCATTCACATTTGTGGATTATACAAGCAACAAGAAAGAAAAAGTAATAATTTCATCAAATTTGCCGGAAGAGTCTGATTCACAGGTCTATGGAGAAACAATGTTTATGAATTTCGCATCCCCACTTGTCCTTTCAGGAAGGAAGGCATACATTGTTTGCTCTTCTAACGGAGCGCTTTCTGCAAATTGGACCTGGATGGGAGCAAGATACGATAACGGAGGATTATATGTCCCTCCAGCCAGAGCGTTTGGAAGAATAATTGTAGAAATTTCTCTGGATGATGGAGTTAGAAAAAGGCTTCCGAATTTTGTCATTTCATCGAGGCATGAAAATGGAAGTCTGTGCACTCATCATGAAGTTGCGGGTATCCATGTAAAAAGAACATTATTTGTTCCAATTGAAAATAAAGGTTTTATTCAGATTCTTAATTTTGACGCTGAGAAAAATAATGAGCTTTTCTCTTCAAATACAAAAAAGCAGTCAAAAAAGAAAATTAGAGTCCATTTCCTAATCGATGGTAACATTACAAGCTATGGATTGGCTGCAATTTCTCAAAGTAATTTTTCAAGATATTATAAATCGGAGAACTGTTTACAGATAAGGACTACTGCAAAAAAAGGTGTTGCCCATTATTTTGGAACAATAGGTATTTCTCCAAAGACTTTGAAACCTTCCAAGATACTAACAGATTCTTTTGATAATGATTTAGAATTATCATATGATATAGAGCTTGAAGAGGGGTTGACCAAGGAGTTAGCCCTAATCGGTGCTGGTGATTTCACTAGTGCTCAGGACTGTCTAGATGAATACAAAAACATCAGAGATAACTATCAAAAATTGTACCAAGAAACAAAGGATCATCATAACAATATTTCAGCATCTTCATTTACAATACATCATGCGCCCTCAAGTTCAATTTCAAATTCCGTAGTCGTCAAATTAGCGAAAGCATTGAAAAAGGCAAAAACCGCATTGGAATATCTAAAGGCAAATTATGATAATCTGGGAGAAGGGATATGTGCAGGACTTCCAAGATTCCCAAATTATTGGGCACGTGATACCGGATGGTCGTTGAGAGGCTATTTATCTATGGGCCAGTATGATTTTTCACTCCGTGTTATTGATAATTTTCTGAAACGTCAGGCAAAATACGCCCATAATGGTGCAGTAAGAGGAGAATTGCCAATGGTAATTAGCGGGAGAACATTTCTCCACAATACAACATACGGTTCGGCAGACTCGACCTTTTTGTTTCCCTGGGCAATCCGTGAATATGTGCATGGTACTGGAGATACCCAATATCTCTCAAAAAGATGGGCATCAATAGTTGATCTAATTAATTCCGGTTTCCTCAGAGATATTGACAATGACGGTTTTATTGAGCATGGCTTTTCTGGTACGGCAGAAAAACTACCAATTCAAGATTCTACTTGGATGGATCATATTGACAGAAGAAAGAGCGCAAATGACGTGCAAGCACTATTTTATGAAAGCCTACTAATTGGAAGCGAGTTAGCAACGATAGTTGATGACAAAGAGAACGGTAGACACTGGCTTTCATCTGCTCAAAAATTGAGAGAAAGGATTGATAGTGAGTATTGGGAACCCAAGCTAGGATTTTATTATGATACTATTCGTAAGGACTTGACTAAAGATAGCAGTATCCGTCCGAATTCACTAGTCCTGTTGCTTACTGAAGCTGTAAAGGATCCGCAGAAGGCTAAGTTAGTGCTTGAAAGACTAGAAAAGGAGGATTTGACGACTCCATGGGGCATACGATCTTTGAGTAGTTTGGATTCGAAGTATCATCCTTCACTTTATCACGATGGTGCTGTGTGGCCACTTGTCACTGGTTGGGCCGCAATAAGCGAAATAAAAAACCAGAGAACTCAGCAGGCACTCGAATATCTTTCCATAATGGCCGACCGTATTATCTCTGAAAACGGGATGTATGCAGAAACTTACCGTGGGGATAGACCTGAACCCTTTAATTCATGTATTCTTCAAGCATGGTCAGTTGGATTATACGTTTATGCACTACGTGAATTAATGTTGGGTATTAAACCAAATATGATAAAGAATAACATCTGTCTGGAACCGAAATTACCTGAATCTATATCCGATCTTGACAATCTTAATTTTGATCATTTTATTAGTACCAATGAAGGACTCAATAAAATTAGCATATCAGTTAGGCCTGATAGAGATAGGATTACCATAACACCGGAACGAAATGATGTAAAATTGCCTGAATTCTCTAGTACAACATATTCTATTGATATACAGAGAAACAAGTAAGTATACCCATTTTTCGTTCTGGAAGGTATCAAATTATATCTTAAAATTAGACTTAATGACTGATTGATGAGTAGTTTAGTTGATACACATAGACGAAGAAAAGATTTTTTCCACAATAAATGAAAAAAAACCCCGTTCCGTTGCACTAGATGGCCCAGACGGACTCTTAAAGAAAATTCAAAGCTGTGCGCATAAATTGACAGAAAAGTTCAGTATACCAGTTTATGTAATTGGTGACACATCCTGGGGTTCATGCGATCTAAATATTCACGCCGCTGAAATTTTAGGTGTGGATATCTTGTTTAACATCGGACACACTATTGCCATGGAAAAGTTTGGAGATAAAGTGATAATGATAGATGCTTTTGATGATATAGATTTTGGTCCAATTGCGAAAAAATCTGCGATTGAGCTTAAAAAGAGAAATTTTAGCAAAATCTCTCTTGTAACCAATAGTCAATATCTACAATCTGTCCAAAAAGTCAAGGAAATTTTCGAGACTTTTGGATATGAGGTTGTTATCGGAAGAGGCAAGGGACACCTCAATGACGGGCAGGTTTTTGGTTGTGAGTTCTATCCTGCTTTTGACAATAAAGATCAAATTGATGCATACTTTTTCTTGGGACAAAGCATGTTTCATTCTGCAAGTTTGGCAATCGTGACACAGAAACCAACATTCATGTTGGATCCCTATTTCAACGAATATTCAGAAATTAATGACATTGCACAAAAACTAGAAAGAAAAGCAATATTGTCAGTGTATAAGGCTCAAGACGCCAAAACTATTGGAATTATTATCGGATTAAAGGAAGGACAGTTTGCAAATATTAAGGCATTAGAGCTGAAAAAGCTGCTAGAAAAGGAAGGTAAGAAAATCCTGTTAATTGCCATGACGGAAATTACAGACGAGCGCCTATTGTCATTTCAAGATATTGATGCGTTTATTCAGGTGGCATGTCCTCGAATAGGAACAGATAATCATTTTCACAAACCGGTTTTGTCAGTACCACAGGCTATTTCACTCATAAAGTTACTAAAAGGTGAACCTCTAGATGGATTCCTACAGTTAAAACATTGGCTATAACCGTCAGAATATAATGCGGTAGTAGCCTACCGGTACCACTATAGATGTAAAGCCCAATCTCAAGCTCCGCAAGATCAATCACGTAGACGTGCTAGCATGGATACGCTGTCTTAGGATTGCACCCTCCCGGACCTCATCCATTTCGACAATTCACAATCAAGCACATGCCTTCGCATATATTGTTGTTCATACCCATCCGACACGGCGTGGTATCATATCAGCAAAGCAAGCAGGAACTTCGCATCTAAAGATTTACCCAGTAGTTACTGATCCTAGCATAAAGCCGATTTCCAGTTTGGGGTACGGCTAACACCCCGATCCTACCTACCACCGCGAGCAATATTACAGGATTTAGATATATTTGTGTATCCAGTTCATGCAGCCCGAATATTGCAGAGCGAATTTGGTGGAAATAACAAATTCTGTAGTCACAGTAGACATCATTTACAAATTACAAGAATATTGGTTGGTGTGTATCCGGTGAAGAAAGCACCAACCAATTGACTATCCCAACAATGAATTCAAGATAGACAATAAGAT
>JALYLJ010000100.1 GCA_030774295.1 Thermoproteota archaeon | reverse complement strand
AAAATTGACAACATGGACAAGCTATAAGATGATGATGCATAGTGAAAGACGCCCATGTGATGAAAGAACTTAAAGGAATAATAAATTCACTAACCAATAGGAGGGTAAACGAATACACGAGATATGTGCCGAATTAGTTTGGGCCATTATCTCGGGAATGGATGTTCTCATGACATGACATGACATTTGCGCTATACACGATTATTCATAAAGAATTTAGAACAAGTTCATTGCTGCATTTGTCCGATTTTGTCCTAATTGACAACAACGTAATTTATAAGTAATATTAGAGTAAACCTCATGTCATAATCTAGTTTTAGTACCTGGTTGGAACACTTTTTCTGCGATAAAGTTTGGGTTATAGAGTACAAGACATTAAAGTCTTAATAGAACCAGGTTTCAAAGAACCAAAAGAAAGACACAAAATGAAATTAATTTTTGTAATTGCAATAGTTCTCATCATTCCTGTTTCGGCGTATGCAAAAGAACCTAATGGTATATTCCGAAGCGATATACTTTCTGTTAACAATTTAACTGCAGTACAGTATAGTGATACGTACAACATACTCGGAATAATAACGAACATTAGTAATGATACACTTAACGGCATAAAACTGTCATTAGAAATTTATAATTCCACGAATAATTTGGTAGGATTGACACAGGGATCTCCAACATATACAATATTAGAACCGGGTCAATCCTCTACTTTTGAAATTTTGAGCGATGTTGGTAGATTGAATGGTTTTGATCATTATATTATCAAAACAGGTTATTACGCATCTTTTTCATAAATTAATTTATAACACTTTTTTCATCTCGTAAATTTGGTCTCTCATTGTGATTTTCTCTGTAATTGGACCTCAACTAGTGTTACAACAAGGAAAGAAGGCTTTCTCACAAAATTGATAGTTTCCACAGTAACTAAACTTGACACAGTCACTAAATATTGCATGTAGCATACCAACCAGAAGAATAAACATTAGTCGGCAGGAGAAGACTGGAGCCCGAAAAATAGATTAAAATCTGTGTGTCAGTCAGAATGGAATATATTCAAGATGAAGTAGAGTGTTGCGAGTGTTTAACCCAAACAATTTATCTACACGATATAGACATACTAAATTCATTTCCTTTATTTTTATCGCGACCATACTTGTCGTAAGCAGTTGCTTTCTTAATAATAGCATCACGAATACAACATATGCAAAGTCAAAAGACAAACCAAATAAGGATATTGTGAACAGTAACAAAAGGCATGACGGATTTGCTGACGAGTCTGGACCTCATCTTGGCTTAAACATGAAAGGCTATTATACAGGTTTGCCCCAGTCCAGAGAAGGTTTCAAAAATCCCTATCCAAGTAACTATTATGCAAGTAGTTTCAAGGCATTTTCGAAAGCAAAAATTATCGACCATGTTCGCTACAGGGTCTACTGGGAATCATACGTCAAAAATCCAATAGAATTCATAAAAGAATTAAAACACGTTGCAAAATTAGCAGACAAATATGGAATCAAAGTGATATATGACAATCATCAATTCCACACCTCGTCGTGGTTAGATGTTGGCAGTGGCACAGGGTTTCCAGCATACTTGTTCAACGATGCGGTACTTTACAAACAAGACAGCGGAGGAATACCAAAATCTGCGGCTGCAGAGGCATGGTGGACCAATTGGTGGGACAGGGCAATTAAGAGCGTGAACGGGACAGATGGATGGCGTCTGCAAGCAGAATTCTTGAAGAAGATCGTAAAGACAGTTGACAAACACCCAAGTACATTGGGTTATGAAATTTTGAGCGAACCACAAGTTCATAATAAAAACCAATGGACAAAAATTGGCAAGTACAATACCTTCATGACTAAAGAACTCCGTAAAATTACAGACAAGACCTTAATCTACAGTATGAATATTCCCATTGATCTGAAAAGTCCCATAGAGGTAAATGCTCAGAATCTTGCCAAAATGACTCCTGAAAATATAAAAAATGTAGTATTCAAGATGAGTCTATACGGAATTCCTTCAGGTCGATATCAAAGTGACAAACTCCAATTGTTTGAAAACACAAGCCGCTTAGCTGGAGTACCAATTTACGTAGGGGAATGGAATAATGTGAAACGAGTTGCAACCACTGTTGAAGGCAAAAAGTCTTTTGAGATCAGCGCCAAGCAGAGCGATATCAGCCAGACTGATGCAAACACCATACTCCAGAAATTCAAGGGAATTGGCATTTGGGGAATGGCCTATTGGAGTTGGAGTTTTTTACCTGAAAAAACTCCAAACTTTAATCTCGTCAAGTTCGTGTATGATAAAGCAACCGGAGAAGGAAAAATAAAGATTACTAAATATTTCGGCATTATGGAAAATGCATACCAAGAAGTGTTTGGACAAGCATCTCATAAAATAAACACAGGACCTAAGAAATAATGCTGCTCTCTTGAAAAGGTAATAGAAAAGGGAATGACATAAGAGGTGTTTACTGTTTTGTCACCTAATCTGCATGGGTTCAAAAGCACCTAACGGGTTCTGCGTCTTGAATGACGACATGCGAGATAATAGAAAAACAAACAAGAATATTTTTGTCGTTGTTAATTGTGGCAATATTACAATACAGAGAGTCACTAACAAGATCGAAGGGCAATAC
>JALYLJ010000099.1 GCA_030774295.1 Thermoproteota archaeon | reverse complement strand
ATCCTAGATACAAGGCCATAGACAGATTGACTTTCAATAGGTTCCCTTCCTGTTTTCTTGTACCTCTTAATTCCAATTTTGCAAGTCATACTTTACCTATCATACACAAAGATAAATAACTATTGAGGTGATCGCTGTTCTAAATTTTTACAACTTCAATCCCGCATTTATCTAGTAAAGTCAGTACTCTGGATTTCTCCTTCCCTAGCCCTTTTACATCTACCAGGGCATAGGTCACCTTTTCAATATTCCTATGTATCATTTGATCTATTAGAAAATCATCCAAATATAGTAAATCGTGTTTTGCGGCGATTGCTCCTAAACCATATTCTGATTCTAGCAATAATTTATTAAATTTTGTTGGATAATGAGTGCCACCTATTGCTATACCTACCTTTTTGCAGACTCCACGCTCTTTTGTAATTAGTTTAAATAAAGAACTGCACACCGTATTTGCTGCATTTTCATCCGTCCATTGTTTTTCAGTTGATCCTATTTCAATGAACAAAATTGGCTTTTCTAATGATGTCGGACCATGGTGGGTTGATTCAATAATAATGTCATAAAAAGGGACATTATCCTTTTGATTATTCAATTCAATCAGATATTGTTTTTGAATCCAAGGATAAGATATTCCTAATTCTTTTTCTTTGCCACCGAAAACATTCTTGCCAAAATTTCCTGTAGAGTGACACGTCAGTGCTGGAATGTTGGCTTGTGATCTATGTTGGGACAAGAAAATAAAACAAGATGTGTTCGGATATTTGTAATCAAGATTTTCAAGATAAAGCAAATTATTTTCGGAAATGTGTAATGCTATATTTGGATAGTTACTTGCATTAAAGGAGCCATCCTCCTCTTTTGTGAATCCATATTTATCAATTAAACATCGTGAAATTGTACTACTCGCAAGATCACTAGTAGAACATACTAATGTGTAGTTAGCTGACAACGATTGACTATTCAAAAAGTTCTAAATTTAATTTTATGGCTGAGAACAAAAAAATGAGATAACATTAGATTATTCGATGTATATGGCTGGTTTATAGGGCCTTGAAAACCTTGACTTTTGTTTTGGATCGTATTTGTCTCTATCGTCTTCAGAGTATATTCTTACTTCAAGTTTATCGTTTCCAATCTCATTGCGTAATAAAGATATACCATCTTGCAGTGGTATCATTTCACTAAAAGAATCTATTTTTATTCTTCTCTCTCTAACATCTAGTGACTCGGAAAGTATATCTTCTATCATTTTCCTCACCAAGTCAGGACTACGCTTTACAAAATCCTTTATTTCATCATCATTGACTAATTCCTTCATGATGACTCCAAAATTAGCAGTTGATTCCTTCTGAATCCGATCTAATAATTTCTTATATAATTTATTTTTCGTAGTTGAAGCAGTATAAATCATTATCTTTTGTGGGACAATTTTAGTCACCTTTGTTATTTTTTGTATATCAAAAATCATATCCTGAATTAGTTTTTCATTATCCTCAGAATTAAGGGAGATTTTCGAGTCATTAACTTCCGGCCAACTCTCAAAACCGACAAAAGGCTTATTGCCAATTATTTCCCAAACTTCTTCACTGAAAAAAGGAGCAAATGGAGCCAATAGTTTTATCCTTGTTATTAGAAACTCCTTCAAGAAGTTATTACATATTGACTTTTTCTTTGCAAGTTTTCTTTTTTGGTACCATTGTAGATCATTGTCCATTAAATATAATATATTATGCAAAGCCTCTCTAATTCTAAATTTTTCGATAGCAGAAGTGGTTTCTAAAACAATACGCTGTATTCTACTTGATATCCAATCATCCTCAAGTTCATCATGATCCAAACTATTCTGAGCTATAGTAAAAATATTTTTGTGTGCAATCACTGTTCTGTAAATATCATATAATTTGGACCTAATGCCTTTTACTAAGTCAAAGGAAAAATCAGAATCTTGCAATATCTCTGAAGACGCCAGCATTGTAAGACGAATTGGATCTGCTCCATATTCTTCTATCGCTTGGCGAAGTGGAATAATATTCCCAAGAGATTTGGACATTTTCTTACCTTCCATTAGTACCGATCCATTCACAACAATTTGTTTAGGCCACTTGTCTTTGGGAAAAATTGCTGTATGGTTAAAGATAAAGAACGTTAAATGATTTGGTATCAAGTCCCTTCCAGAATGCCTGGAATCAACCGGATAAAAATACAGAAATTCATTTTTTATTCTTTCTAGCAATTCTGTGGATATTTTTAAATCTCTAGCAACAACATTAATATCATTCTTACCTAAGAGAACATAATCAAAAAAGGCATCGTTCAAATCATCCGCCAGAACCTTGTCTGTGTTCTTTTGTAAATTAGCATCATTGCTAATGTACTTCGACAAGGGATAATAAGCCATATAAATAAC
>JALYLJ010000098.1 GCA_030774295.1 Thermoproteota archaeon | reverse complement strand
TGTTAGATTCGTTTGGTGTAAACCAAATCGAAATAAGTCCCGTTGTATCGCATGACCATTTCGAAGCGACCAAGACAATAATCAGACAAGGTCTGAAGGCAGACATTTTGGCTCATGTGAGAGCGCTAAAATCAGATGTAGAAGTTGCAATTGACTGTAATGCAACATGGGTCGCAACATATATGGGAATCTCGGACATTCATCTTGCAACAAAGTTAAAGATCTCGAGAGAAGAAGCCAAAGTTAGAGCTCTTGAAGTTGCAGACTTTATAAAATCACATGGATTGAAATCTCGTTTTACAATGGAAGACGCAAGCAGAACGGATCCATTATTTCTGATTGAAATGTGCAAAGAAATGAATTCTCGAGGAATCGAAAGAATAAGCATTCCAGATACTGTAGGAATAATGCGCCCGCAAGGAATGTATAACCTGGTAAAGATGGTACATGATAATATTGATACAAGTGTTTCATCGCTAGACGTACATTGCCATAATGATGTAGGCCTTGCACTCGCTAATGCACTTGCAGGATGCGAAGCTGGAGCCAATCAAATTCACACAACCATAGATGGATTTGGTGAAAGAACTGGAATTCCATCTCTAGCCGAGACAGCAGTTGCTTTATCCGTCATTTACGGAATGCCAAATGATTTTAGATTGCACATGTTAAAAGATCTATCAAGAACAATCGTAGATTACACACACATTGAAACACCAGAATCCAAGCCAATAGTTGGAGAAAGTGCTTATAAACACAAGGCAGGTACGCACCTAGCTGCCATTTTGCAGAATCCATCGGCATATGAAATTCTTGAGCCTCATCTAGTGGGAAATAGGAGAAAAATAGTCTTTGGTGAGCTGGCAGGAAAAAATGGTGCAGCATATTTGCTATCTCTTTTGGGACTTGAATCTTCAAAAGGTGAGGCCGAAAAAATGGCCAAAGGTTTGAAAGAATTACGTATGGGGGATATCTTGGAGTTATACCTTGACGAAAGATTAGAAAGAAAAATACTTAACGATGCATTATCAAAGTAGAGGAGATAGTAATGATAAAATGCACTGAATGCGATGCAGAAATTAAAATTCCTAGTGACGCCATGGAAAACGAAATTGTGACATGTCCTGACTGCGGCGCAAGTTATGAATTAATCAAGTCAAATGATGGGTTTGCCATCAGACCTGCACAGTCTGTCGGAGAGGATTGGGGAGAGTGAAAGGGAATAACAACAAAACTTCCTTTTCCATTCTTTATGACCAACTAAGATGGGAAGAAAAATCGTTAATAGAAGCTGCGAAAAAAAAAGACATCAATTTAGAGGTCATCAATTGTAGAGAAAATTCTATTGAGCTCGACAAGGATAAGTCCATCTATTGCGACGACATTATCTTGCAAAGATGTGTGAGCTATTATAATAATCTGCATTCGACTGCTGCTTTTGAGGGACTTGGAGCAAAAATGATTAACTCTCTTTATACCGCCATAATGTGCGGAAATAAATTGTTCACTCATATGGAATTGTCAAAATCAGGGATAGCCATCCCCAAAGCTTTTTGTGCATTTTCGAATCAATCTGCAATGAGTATCCTAGATAAGAACGGTTATCCAAAGGTTATCAAACCCGTAGTAGGCAGTTGGGGAAGGATGATAGCGCTATTAAAAGATAAAGAGGCAGCGGAAGCGGTAATTGAGGACAGAGAACACATGTACCCGCTATATCATGTATTTTATTTTGAAGAGTTTGTGAAAAGACCTCCTAGAGACATTAGATGTATAGTAGTTGGAGATAAAGTGGTTGCTGCAATCTACAGATACTCAGGAAACAATGAGTGGAAAACAAATATGGCGCTTGGTGGAAAGGCAGAGGCATGCAAAGTAACCAACGAAATGGAAGACATTTGTTTAAGAGCAGCAAAGACAATGAAAGGTGAGATTTTGGGAGTAGACCTAATGGAAAGTGATGATAATGGATTGCTTGTTCATGAAGTAAACAACACTACAGAATTCAAAAATACTGTAAGGGTTACCGAAGTTGATATTCCTTCTCTTATAATGGATCATCTTGTTAACTCGAACAAGTAATTAGCAAAATTGATCTCTTCTGCGTATGCCATTGAATTATTGAAAAAGGCCCTTGAAATATACACGCCATCAAGATCAGAAGCACAGCTTGCCAACTTGATCAAGCAAAAATGTTTGGACGATTTGGGATTTGAAAGAGTTAGTATCGATAGTGTGGGAAATGTGATAGCAACCAAAGGAAGTGGAGATCCAAAAATTCTTTTATGCGGACATATGGACACTGTACCGGGACAGATACCAGTTAGGATTGATTCGGGATATCTTTTTGGCAGAGGAGCCTCGGATGCAAAAGCACCACTCATATCCATGCTTCTTGCGTGCTCAGAATTCAAGCAAAGGGGAACGATAATTTTTGCTGGAGTCGTAGATGAGGAAGGGAACGCTACTGGAATTAAGGAATTGGTAAAAAATAAGTTGCCCGTTGACTACGCAATTTTTGGCGAACCAAGTGGAATTAATAAGATTACTGTGGCGTATAAAGGAAGACTCGCCTTAAGACTTACCTGCGATGTCATTGACAGTGCTCATGCAAGCGCACCGTGGCTATCAAAAAATTCTATTGAAGAAGTATATGAAGTATGGAAAATGCTTAGTAACGAAATTTCATCCAAATATAACAAGACGGATAAAAAGAGTGAATCTGTAACTCTCAGTCTCACCGAAATTTCAGGCGGTTCAAGTCATAATGTTACACCTCAGAAATGTAAGATTACCATTGACATTAGAGTACCAAATAGAGTAAAGTGCCTGGAAGTTTTGGATTCCCTAGACAATTCAATAGAGAAAATTTCTGAAATACGGAAAGTGAAAGTTACCTATCGAATTGAAGACATAACAGAACCCTTCGAAGCGGATCATTCATCACCAATAGTCAGAGCTCTTTCATTATCAATATTAGACGTATGCAAGATACGTCCCATTCTACTCAAAAAGACAGGAACAGGGGATATGAATGTGCTGGGAAATTCACTAAATATACCAGTTGTGACTTACGGACCAGGTGAACCTCATGTTTCACATTCAAAGGACGAAAGAGTGGAGATACAAGCGTATCTAACAAGCATAGAAATTTACAACAGGGCTCTTTTTCACACATCAAGACTACACCATAATAAGAGGGCCAGCAGCACCAAATGAATAGTTAATATGTTGTATTTGCTTGGAGCCGGAATCTATGATACCTTTGAAACGAGCAATTCGATTGAAATATTGAAAAACTGCGAAAGAGTGTACGTTGAGAAATTCACCTCACCGCTTTCCAGTAATTTTATCAAAATTCTCAAGTCAGCCATAGGACCCGGAAAAAAAATCGAATTTGTAAAAAGGTGGTTTGTAGAAGATGGAAGACAATTATTGGAAGAATCGAGAACATTAAATGTTGGATTGATAAGCTATGGGGATCCGGCCATAGCAACAACCTTTACGGAATTGAGAGTAAGGGCGATAAAAAATAACATAGAAGTGAAAGTCCTACATGCCGCTTCAGGTATAACTTCTATTGTGGGCGAATGCGGCTTGCAGATCTACAAAATAGGTAAATCGGTTACAATAATGGAAGAAAAGCAATCGGTAGTAAGCGTATATGGTACTGTTTTTGGCAATCTAAACCAGAATTGTCATACAATTATTCTAACTGAGTATAGGCAGTGTGAAGATGGTTCAGAATTTTTCTTGAATCCAAGTCATGCAATCTCAAAATTACTAGAAGTAGAAAAGGACATTAAATATGGAATTGTTTCAGAGGACACGTTCTTAATTGTAGCTTCTAGAATTGGTTGCGATGACCAAAAAATTTTCAGTGGCAGCATCAAATCCCTTTTATCGGTTGATTACAGCATGGGCCCTCATTCTATCATATTTCCGGCCAAGCTTCATTTTACAGAGGAGGAAGCATTAACAAGTTTGACTGAAGTTTTGGACAAACCTACGGACAACACGGAGAGGCTTGAAAATATTTCCACTCAAATGATAAACAAGTACGAACCAATGATCCGAAATGAAATTAGACAAATTAGAGAATCTATTGGTTCTAAAAGTGAAAGTAAGGCCCAATTGGAATTGCTTGAAAATGCAGAATATTATTTGGATGATGCAATTCAATTCTTCAGGCAAGGAAGGACGGAGCTGGCCGTTTTGTCGGTTGGATATGCAGATGGCTTGGTTGATGCTTTAAAACAAATATTAGAAGACAAGTAACATGGATAGAAATCTAAATTCGAAATGGTCCATCCCCATGTGATAATTTTTAAGTGAAAATTGATAAATTTACTAAAAAATAGTAATAAGCATTCAAGCGTCCAATATTTTCAGGTTGATTATTTATCATAAGAGTTCCTTTTGCCGTTTATTTATTGTCACATATCATTAGATTTCATAATTTTTTTATAAGGGTTAAGTAAACAATAGTCATGAACAATTCAAGTTATTTAGTCGCTGCCATTTTAGGTGTTTTGTCGTTTATTTTGACTGTTAATGTTGGCTTTGCACAGCTTAGTTTTAGGACAGATTTGGTGGGCGAAGCTGAAGTACCTCCCATTTTCAGCGAATCTACTGGTAGCGCTCTTATTGCTGGTAACGATAGTAGTCTCAAATACCAAATAAATGTTACATCTCTAGACAAAGTTACAGGTGTATCCCTGTACAAAGGCGATGATTCAGAAAATGGACAAGTACTTGTATCATTATTAAATTCAACAGAACCATCAGGATTAGTTGAAGGTAAACTGGTAGAAGGAACAATAAATTCTTCGAGTATTTTGGCCCCCCTAGCCAACCTG